>NZ_RDQG01000007.1 GCF_003697815.1 Halalkalicoccus subterraneus
GATCGCAATCCTGGGACCATCCGCAACCAGATGCAGAGCCTGAAAGCCCTGCAACTGGTCGAGGGTGTTCCCGGGCCGAAGGGTGGCTACAAGCCCACCGCCACCGCCTACGAGGCCCTCGACGTCCAGCAGATGGACGAGCCCGCCGCGGTCCCGCTCGAACACGAAGGCGAGCCCGTCGAGGGCGTCAACGTCGACGAGATCGACCTCTCGAGCGTTCATCACCCCGAACTCTGCCGGGCGGAGATCCATATCCAGGGCTCGGTTCGCGACTTCCACGAGGGCGATTCGGTGATCGTCGGTCCGACGCCGCTCTCGCGGCTGCTCATCGAGGGATCCGTCGACGGAAAGGACGACACCAACAACATCCTGATCCTTCGTATCGACGATATGAGGGCTCCAGCTGACGACGACGCCGACCACTAGACTGTCAACTACTCACACCCCGATTCGGGTTTCAACAGCTTTGTATCGGTGGCTCGCAGAGGGGCAGACATGACAGAGCAGGTCGTCGTGCTCGGAGCGGGCTACGCCGGTGCCGGAGCCATCTCCGAACTCGAAAACGAGTTGAGCGACGCACAGATCACGTGGATCTCCGATACCGACTACCACCTCGTCCTCCACGAGTCCCACCGTGTGATCCGCGATCCCTCGGTTCGCGATCACATCACCATCCCCGTCGAGGAGATCAAATCGCCCGCTACGCGCTTCATCGAGGGCGAAGTCACCGATTTGGACACCGACGAGCGCATCGTCTCGCTCGACGACGGCACCGAGGTCGACTACGACTACGTGCTGGTCGCGCTGGGCTCCGATACTGCGTACTACGGCATCCCCGGTCTCGACGAGCACTCGCTCACTCTCAAAAGTCTCGACGACGCGCTGGCGATCCACGACGCCGTAAAAACCGCCGCGCGCGACGCGACCCGCGAGGAGCCCGCACAGGTCGCCATCGGCGGCGCGGGCCTCTCGGGGATCCAGGCCGCCGGCGAGGTCGCGGAGTTCCGCGATAAGCACAACGCACCCATCGAGATCTCGCTGATCGAGGCGCTGCCCGAGATCATGCCCGGCCAGAACCCCGAGCTGCAGGGCGCGGTCAAGAAACGCCTGCTCGACGCCGACATCGGGATCATGACCGACGACCCGATCACCGAGGCCGACGAGGAGACCATCCAGTTCGACGAGGGCGAGCCACTGGAGTACGACGTCTTCGTCTGGACCGGCGGGATTACGGGACGGGAATGTCTCGAAAACGCCAACGTCGAGAAGGAGCACAACCGCGTCGTCGCGGAATCGACCTTCCAGACCGACGACGAGCGCGTCTTCGCCATCGGCGACTCGGCGATCGTCGACCAGGGCGAGACCCCCGCACCGCCGACCGCACAGGCCGCCTGGCAGGCCGCCGAGCTCGTCGGCGAGAACATCGCCCGCGCGAGCGAGGGTCGCCCGCTGAAGACCTGGACCTTCGAGGACAAGGGGACGCTCATCTCCGTGGGCAATCGCGCGGTCGCCCACAACGTCCAGGCGATGCCGATCAACACGTTCGGCTGGATCGGCGCCGAAACCCTCAAAAAGGCCGTCGCGGCCCGCTGGATCAAGGACGTCTCCTCGGCGAAGCGCGCGAAGCGCGCCTGGAAGTACCTCTAGCAACGGACCTTTTTACTCGTCGGGTTCGTGCTTCGCGCGAACCGCTCCGAGCAAATAACCTGCACCAAAAAGCGCGGCTCGCTCCCTTCGTTCGCTCGCCGCGTCCGCAGAAATCAATTCGGACAGTTCACTCCAGACTCAGCCCGGCGTGCCACCGCTCCGCACCGGCCTCCGCCTTCACCTCATCCATCCGCGCGAGCAGTTTCACCGCGAGTGACGCCGTCTCGCTCGCGCGTCCCTCGCCTTCCGTCCTGAATTCGCCGGTGATCCGGTTCGCGTAGACCGAACAGACCGCGCCCGCGCGTAGCCCGTAGACGTTCGCGATCGTGAGGATGGTGCTGGCCTCCATCTCGATGTTCTTCACGTTGGCTTCCCTGAGATCGTCGACTAACTCCGTGCTCCCGGCGGCCTCGAACCCCTCGAATCCCGGCCGACCCTGTCCTGCGTAGAAGGAGTCGGCACTCATCGTGATTCCGGTGTGGTAGTCGTAACCGAGGCGTTCGGCCGCGGCGATCAGCGCACAAACCACCTCGTGGTCGGCGCTCGCTGGGTAGTCCTCGCGGACGTACTCGTCGCTGGTCCCCTCCTGTCGGACCCCGCCCGTCGTAATCACCAGATCGCCGACGTCCATTCCTTCCTGGATCGCGCCACAGGAGCCGACCCGGATGAACGTGTCCGCGCCGATCCGCGCGAGTTCCTCGACGGCGATCGCCGCTGAAGGCCCGCCGATCCCCGTCGAGGTCACGCTGATGGGCGCAGCGTCGTAGCTCCCGGTCAGGGTTCGGTACTCGCGGTGGTGGCCCTTTTCCTCCGACTCGTCCCAGAACTCCGCGATCGTCCCGACGCGTTCGGGGTTACCCGGGAGGAGGACCGAGGTCGCGACGTCATCGGGTCCGACCTCGATGTGGTACTGTACCTCCGCGTTGGGGTCCTCGCTGTCGTCGGCTGGCATGTGGCGGGCTTTGCGCCCGCGGCGCAAATAACCGCGTCATTGGACGCCAAGGATCGCCCGCGCCTGCTCGGGCGTGGCGACCGGCCGGCCCAACAGCTCGGCGATGTTTTGAGCCCGTTCGACCAGTTGTGCGTTGCTCTCCGCCTGCTCGCCCGCGCGGATATAGACGTTGTCCTCGAAGCCAACCCTCACATGGCCGCCCAGCAGGACACTCGTGGTCGTCAGCGGGAGCTGATGACGCCCCATCGCCAGTGTGTTGAACGCTGCGCCCGCGGGCAGGTTGTCGACGACGTTCTGGACGTTCCGCGGATGGGCCGGCGTGAGCGTCCCGCCGCCGTAGAGCACGCCCAGATACGGTGGGTCTTCGATTTCCGTACGGTCGAGGAACGCCTCGACCTCGTTCAGATGGCCGGGGTTGAAGACCTCCAGCTCGGGTTTGATCCCTCGCTCATGCATCTTCTCGTGGAGCGTATCGACGGTTCCTCTCGGGTTCTCGCTCGTCAGGTGATGATACCGGTTCACCGGCCCCATGTCGAGGCTCGCCATCTCCGGGGCCGGGTCCGTCCGAAGCGGCTCCAGTCGGTCTTCGAGGGGGACCCCGGTCCCGCCCGTCGAGTGCTGGATCACCATCTCCTCCGTGGCTTCGCGAACCGCCGTCGTCAGTTCCCGAAAGCGCTCGCGCGAGAAGGAGCGCTCGCCGTTCTTCCGGCGGGCATGCAGGTGGATCACCGACGCGCCGGCCGCCTCGCAGGCCGCTGCCGTCTCGGCGATCTCCGCGGGGGTCTCGGGCAGGTCAGGGTGGGTCTCCTTGCCGTGGACGCCGCCGGTCGGTGCGACGGTGATGATCAGCGGCTCGCCCGCCAAGTAGTCGCTATAGCCCATTTTCGTGTGCGCGGTAGATCTCACAGTCGGTCGTGTGATCGAGATCGTAGCGGTCGTTACAGACGTCGGCGCGCATCGGTTGGACGAACCCGTCGGCGGCACCGCAGTATGCGCGTGCAGTCTCGAACGAGCGGCCGTCCCCTTCGTCTCTGTACTCCAGATACGGACAGGTCATGGGACGTATGGGACCGGGGGAGTCTAAAACCTACTCCAGGTGCGCTTGGGTGATCGTGTTCGGGAGCAGTTCCCCGAGGGTGTACTCGTCGTACTCGCCGTCGCGATCGCAGAGAATGGGAAAGTCCTCGTCGCAGAACTCCGCGAGGGTCTGTCTGCACATCCCACAGGGTGTGACGCCGTCGCGGCGGTCGGAACTCACGGCGAGTCTCGAAAAATCGCGGTGGCCCGTCGCGATGGCCTGGGAGATTGCGACCTCCTCGGCGTGGAGGCTGTTGGAGTAGTTCGCGTTCTCGATGTTACACCCGGTAAAAACGGTGCCATCGACGGTTTCGAGGGCCGCCCCGACTCGGTACTCCGAGTAGGGGACGTGCGCCTCGGCGTGCGCCTCGCGGGCTGCTTGAATGAGATCCGCTACGTTCATGCTTCGAGTACGAACGGCGGTATCATAAAAGGCCTATCCGTCGACGGCCGACTCGATGACCGCGGTAGCCTCGGCGATCAGGGCATCGATCTCCTCGCTTTCGGCGTACAGTCGGATGTAGGGTTCGGTGCCGCTTGGCCGCACGAGGAGCCACGATCCGTCGGGTCGTTCGAGACGAACGCCGTAGTCCGTCTCGACTGCGGCCTCGGAAAACGCCGCCGGAAGCGTCGTTTCGAGGCGCGCCATCGTCGCCTCCTTTCTCTCGTCGGGACAGTCGACGGCCACCTTCCGATACGGCCGTTCCGTGATCGGTTCCCGCAGGGGTGCGATCCCCCCGGCGTCGGTGACCAGTCGGGTGAGGATCGCGGCGCTCGCGACCCCGTCGATCCAGCCGCCGAAGGCGGGGTGGATGTGTTTCCAGGGTTCGGCGGCGAATGCGACCGTCCCGCCCGACTCGCGAACCCGGGCGATTCCCTCGTGGAGCGCGCCCAGTCGGACGCGTTCGACGCGCCCGCCCGCGGCCTCGACGCGCTCGTCGATCCGCGCGGAGGCGTTCGGCGTCGTCACGACGACCGGGTCGGCCGCGTCGTTCTTTCGCGTGTAGCGTTCGGCGAGGATCGCCAGTATCGTGTCCTCGTGGACCACCTCGCCCGATTCGTCGACGATCACGATCCGGTCTGCGTCGCCGTCGTGGCCGATCCCGACGTCGTACGGTCCATCCGCGACGAACGCCCGGAGGTCCGAAAGTGTCTCGGGGGTCGGCTTGCTTCCGCGGCCGGGGAAGTGTCCGTCGACGTTGGCGTTCAGCGTCGTGACTGCGGCCCCGAGATTCGAAAGCACCTGAGGGGTCGCGACGCTCGCCATCCCGTTTCCGCAGTCGACGGCGACGCGCAGCCCCACGGGGTCGCCCTCGAACCGGCGCGCGTACTCGACGACCGCCTCCCGGTAGCGATCGAGAACGCTCTCGGTGGTCGATTCGCCCCACGCGTCCCACTCCGCCGGGTTCGTCCCGTCCTGGAGGGCGGTTTCGATCCTCGTTTCCGCTCCACGGTCGTACTCGACGCCGTCCTCGAACAGTTTGATCCCGTTGTCCGGCGGCGGGTTGTGTGAGGCCGTGAGCATCACGCCGTACCGATCCTGCGAGGCGAAGGCGACCGTCGGGGTCGGGACGACGCCCAGCCGGATCACGTCCGCGCCGGCGCTTTCGAGGCCGGCGGCCATCGCGTCGGCCAGCGCCCCGCCGGTTTCGCGCCCGTCACGTCCGAGCACGACGGTCATTCCCGCCTCGCCGGCAGCCTGTCCGACGGCGAGACAGGTCGCGGGCGTTACGCTGTCGCGGACCGGGCCGCGGATACCCGCGGTTCCGAAACGAATCATACGATCCGGCGTTGGGGGGGACGCCTATAGGTTCCGTCGATCACAGCTCGACGCCGCTGGGGATCAGGCTGTGCTGGCGAAGCAGGCTCCCCTCGCGGTCGTAGACCAGAAACGTCGATTTGTCGTAGGTGACCAGCTCCTCGCCGTTCACGAGGATGTCCACCCGGTAGCGCTCGTCGGAGTCGGCTTCCTTTCCGTACGCCCGGGCGGCGCGAATGAACCGCAACACGTCGCTTGCGGTTTCGTTGAGCTCCAGAACGAAATCGCCGGTGACGCGGTTGGTCACGCTGACGACACCGACGGTCCCCTCCTCGTCGACGTCGCCCTGGAGGCGCAGGGCGACGTCGGTCTGTCCCGCCGAGAGGAGTTCGCCGTCGAACCCGGTCAGGCGTTCTTCGAGCTCGTCGGCCGGCCCCTCGAAGTCGATTACGACCGTCGGCGTTGACGGCGAACCCCCCTCCTCGACCCAGTCGACCCCGCGAACATCGAGCGTGAAATAATCGCGCCTCATCAGTCGTCCGGTCGTACGAACCGCGTAGCCAAGAACGTAACGCCCGTCGTCGTTCGGTCGGTAGCTTACGATAATCATACAGATATGATATACCAGTACCCGCACCTCGAACAGGTGGGGCTCCAGACCACCGGCGTGAACTTCGACGGCATCGACACGACGCTGATCGGAGGCGTTTAGCCCCCGACGCTCCGATCCACCCTATGGACGACCCGCGAACCGTCCGCGAGACCTACGACGCCATCGCGAGCCATTTCGCGAAGACCCGCGAGTACGCCTGGCCCGAGGTCGAGGCGTTCCTCGACGGCTCGGAGGGGGCCATGGGTCTCGATCTCGGTTGTGCGAACGGCCGACACGCGGAATTGCTCGCCGCGTGTACCGAGCGCGTCGTCGGCGTGGACGTAAGTCGGGGGTTGCTGGCCGAAGCCCGCACGCGCGCCGAAACCCGAGAGTTCGACGTGGATCTCGTACAGGGCGATGCGGCTACACTCCCGCTACGGGCCGAAAGCGTCGGCCTGGCGGTCTACGTCGCGACGATCCATCACCTCCCGACTCGCGAGCAGCGGGTCGCGAGCCTCGACGAGCTCGCGCGGGTGCTCGCGCCCGACGGCCGGGCGCTGGTGAGCGCGTGGAGCACGGCCCACGGGACGTTCGATTCGGAGGTGGGGTTCGATACGACCGTCGATTGGACGCTGCCGGGCGGCGAGACGGTCCCCCGGTTCTATCACATCTACGCGCCCGACGAGTTCGAGGCCGATGTCGCGGCCAGCGCGCTCGCGCTCGACTCGGTCGAGGTTTCGAGCGGAAACTGCTATGCGGTGGTGCGAGAGAAACAGTAAGGTCCTTAACCGGGGCGGCGATACTGTGGTGTACGCTGCGTTCGCCCCTCGCACCAACAGCAGTTCGGTGTGAAGCGCCGGTGATGAACGAATCCTTCGGATTTGTGATTCTCGGCGCAAGCGAACGGAGTGAGCTTGCGCCGGTGGTCTAGCGGTATGACTATGGCCTTCCAAGCCATCGACCCGGGTTCAACTCCCGGCCGGCGCACTTCTCTGGATTCGCCTCCGCGAGCAACCGCGATAGCGTGTCGCGAACAACGCCGCGCGGGATGAAACCGCCGCAAAACAAGTGTGGAACGCCAGATTCGATACGCGGGCAGTGCGACGAGTAGCCGATTACGGCGTCGGGGCGGCGGTCCGATTATCCCGGGCAAGGCGCCGCGTGACCGGCATCCGTAGGAAGGTCACGAGAGTGTACAGCGCCGCGAGGTTGTCCGCGCCCGCGAGGTGGTCCCGGTAACACTCGTTGACGCCCGCCCAGCTCAGAAACGGCAGCGACCGGATGAGTTCCTCGTGTTCGTCGATCGTCTCGCGGACGAAGTTTTGCGTCCGGATGAGCTCCCCGTGGTTCGTCCACGGGCCGGCCGTCCAGTGGGGCTCTTCGAGCGGTGCCGAGAGGTGACGGCGCTTGAACGCCGTCGCGACCCGACCCACCTCCTGCAGGGCCGAGGGGGCCGACAGTGCCACGTTCGTACTCCCATGGGGGATCGCCGCGAGCTCCGGATCGAGGTGCTCGACGGCCCTGTTGATCAGATCACCGCGTAGCAGCGTCGAAACGGGCGTCGAGAGGAACAGATCCACGAGCCGGTTGTCGAGAAACGGCGTTCCGGTGGGCATCGTCTGAAGCGTCCCGTAGTAGAAGAACTGGGAGGTACCGTTAGTGAGGGGACACCGGCTGCAGATCGTCGCCTCGCGTACCGACCCGTACTCGGCCCCGTGGTCGACGAACCGATCGCCCTCGTCGGAGACGTTTGCGGCGTAGATCTCCCGCATGCTTCGTGAGAGCGCCCCGCTGATATACGAGGGCGGCTCGGAGATTCGTCCGTCGACGAACGCCCCGACGCTTCGAATGTCCCTTTCGACCGGCAGTGAAAACGAGCCGAGCGCGCCCAGATCGACCGTCGGCGTCGGAACGTGGTTGCCCTTGAACAGCATATCGCCGTAGTGGCCCGTAAACAGGTACTCGACGTCCTCGCGGAGGGTTTCCTCGAATCCCGAGGCGTGGATCTGGTTGAAGTAACCGACGAAGTTTCCGACCTGCGGCGTCTTTTCGAGCGCGCCGGCTTGGTAGTCGTGGCCGCGCTTGAGCAGTGTTATCGGGGCGTCCGCGGCCTCAGCGACCCGTTTCGCGATCCTCGCTTCCGGGTTGACCCAGTCGGCGAGGTGATAACACCGGACGTCCCGGCCGGCCGCCCGTAGCGCCGCCAGCGTCAGCCGCGAGTCGCTCCCACCGCTGAGAAGCAGCCCGTACTCCGTTTCGGGGTCGGTCCGCTCCTCGACTGCGCGTACGAGCGTCTCGGCGAGCCGTCGCGAGAAGTACGCCGGCGATTCGTCGACCGGATCGCGGTGCGGGTGCCAGTAGCGGTCCGTTTCCATCGACGCCGTCCTCAAGGAAACGGTCGTAACCGATCCCGGCTGGAGGCGTTCGACGCCCGAAAGCGGCGTTTTCACGCCGAACGTGCGCTGGAGGGTGAAATACTCCGCGAGATACTCGACGTCGAACCCGGTTTCGACGGCCGGGTGTGTCGGGAGGGACTGTACGTTCGTCGAGAACACGACGCCGTCGTCGCTGCGAGAGTAGTAGATCGGCCGGCTCCCCAACCGGTCGGTGAACAACGACACCGATCGGTCCTCGCGGTCGTAAACGACCCCGGCGAACGTTCCGTTGAGCCCCGAAACGAAACCGAGACCACGTTCCTCGTACAGCGACGCACAGTAGGCCGCCGCCGGTTGGTCCACCGTCGTGTAGCCGTCCGGCCCTTCGAACCCCCAGATCGACCCCCACAGCCAGACGACCGTGTCGCCCCGATTTGCCATCGCCGCCGGGCCGCCCGCGTGCGTGGCGATGCCGACCTGTACGTCCTCGTCCGCGTGCTCTTCGAGGGCCTCTCGACCCGTCCACTGGAGATCGGCCGTGAGCCGCTCGCTACGGGTGGCCCGCAGTGGCTCGAAACCGATCTGGCCCCAGAACCCAACCATGGGATTTCCACGAGAGCACCGGCTTTGTACCTTAGTATTTCTCCGGAGATATCCGTAATTCAATTGAGACCTATCGAGTCGGAATCCGGCAACGTCGTCGCCCGCACGAGCGGCCCCCAACACACTATTTAACCGTCTGCCGCACATATTTCACCCATGAGCGAAGAAGGCGGCCGAAAGAACCTCCGGATGCCCGACGACGACGAGATGTTCGCCGTCGTCACCAACATGCTCGGTGGCGGGCGCGTCAGACTCCAGTGCAACGACGGCAAAGAGCGCATGGGCCGGATCCCCGGTCGAATGCGCTTTCGCACCTGGATCAACGAGGGAGACGTCGTCCTGATCGAGCCCTGGGACTGGCAGGACGAGAAAGCCGACATCGAGTGGCGGTATAAGGGTCAGGACGCGGACCAGCTACGCCGCGAAGGCCACATCGACTGAACCCCTTTCGAGAACGCGTCCTCTTCCGGCGAGCGCCGGCTCTCCCGATCGAATCGGGGTGACGGGAAGAGCATGCCTCAGGGTTTTCCCGCTGGCGGGCGTTCGTCGGATATGGACGAGATGGACGTTCCTGACCCCGAACTCGGTACCGCGACGATCGTCTTCGAAGCGCCCGACGGCGAGGTCGATCAGATCTCCGTCGAAAACGAATACATCGTCTTCTTCCAGGAACACTGGCAGGTCAAAGCCGGCGAGGACGACGTGGGCAACGACATCGTCCGCCGGATCCCCAAAGAAAAGGTTTACTACGTCGAGCGCTCCGTCGAGGAGTTTCAGGACCGGATCGACGCGCTGCTCGACCGGGCGAAGGACCGCTTCGACCTCGACTCGCTCAACCTCGGCTGAGTCGGTATGCGACGCCGTGCCGCGCTCCGCTCCGGAGTCGCTCTGTTCGGCGGAGCGACGTTCGCAGGCTGTCTCGACGGACTCGACACCCTCGGCTCGGAGTCGGCGTGGCGTGATCTGGTCGTCGACCGTCCCGACGAGATCTACGTCCCGCCGAAAGTCGACGGCATGCTCGACTGGGGGACGGTCGGGACCGACGGGTACGCACTCTCGGTCTCGGCGACCCGTCCGCATCGCTTCTGGACGATCGCCGGCCGCGAGACGAACCAGATCGCCATGCGGGAGGCCCACTCGGTCCACCTGATGGTGTCTGTCTTGGAGCCCGATACCCGTCGGTTCGTTCCGGCCGAGGTCCGAGTCTCGATCCGCCGCGGCGACGATCGGGTGCTCGATCGCGCCCTCTGGCCGATGCTCTCACAGCGCATGGCCATTCACTACGGCGACAACGTCGCGCTCCCCGACGCCGGACGCTATCGTGTCGTGATCCGGGTGCTTCCCCGCGGGACCGGGCGGTTCTCGGAGGCGTTCGAGCCGACGACGGTGACCGTCGAGTTCGAGTACGTGCCCGACGAGATCGAGGGGGTCGAGCAGACGATCATCGAGGAGTCCCGCCGCGGACGCCCCGGTGCCGTCGAACCGATGGGCCACAGTCGCGACGAGGCGGCCCACACCGGGCCGGGCGGTCACCCGCCGATTACGATGTCCCCGTCGCCGGCGTCGTTTCCGGCCGTGCTCGCCGACGAGATCCGTGGCGATTATCGGATGGTCGTCGCGCGAGCTGACCACACCTCGGGGCGATACCTGTTCGTCTCGCCGCGAACCCGATATAACGGGTTCCCGCTGCCGTTCGCGTCGTTTACGGCACGAATCGAACGCCCGTCAGGGACCACATCGCTCGCATTGACCGAGGCGACTCACCCGGCGTTCGGGCACCATTACGGGGCGGTCGTCGACCCGCTTTCGGCGGGAACGACGATCGCGGTCGATCTCGACGTGCCGCCACAGGTCGCGCGCCACGAGGGCTACGAGACGGCGTTGTTCGACCTCAGAGCGCTCAGTCTGCGGGTTCCGTAGCCGGCTCGCGCGGTTCGACGGGCGGCGCGGCACGTCGCAGCACGGCCAGCCCGGCTCCGAGCAGGAGCAGGCTGACGACGACCCATGGGGGGTTCCAGACCTCGGTACCGTGAAGCACGTCGTGCAGCCCGAGCAGGTAGTGGTCCACGACCCCGTCGAAGAGGTTGAACACGCCCGCGCCGACCAGCGACGCACCGACGAGGGCGAGCGAGGAGAGGGGACGGTTCGCCCGGTTGACGGTTCGCCAGAGCACCGCCGCGCCGACGCCGGCGATCGCGAGCATCGACAGCGAGAACAGCCCGTCGAACATGACGTTCGTCCGGAGCCCGTCGTAGGTCAGCGGGTCGTAGAACCCCGACAGGAGGTGGTGTGTCTGAAGGATCTGGTGGAAGAGTATCACGTCGAGCAGTGCGCCGAGTCCGAATCCGAAAACGCCGCCCCACAGCAGGATCGAGCGTCGCTCGCTCGTGGTACCGGTCATGGACGTGATCCGTCACTCAGCCCCAAAAGGATGTACCCGGAGCGTGCCGTCTCACGGGATGAGCGTCACGGGCAGGTCGCTCTCCTCGATGACCGCCTCGCTCGCGCTGCCGACGACGAACCGTTCGAGCCGCCCGCTGGTCGCCCGCCCCATGACCACGTGGTCGTAGCCCCGCTGCTCGGCGAGGTCGACGATCCGCTCGCCCACCTTCCGGGCGGCCCCCGACTCGGTGACGACCTCGGTCTCGATCAGTTCGGGCTCGACGTCGAGACCGCCCTCCGCGAGCGCTGCCCGGACGCGTTCGAACAGCTCGTCGGTCTCCTCGGTCCGTTCGGCGGCGAAGTGTACGACCGCCAGGTCGGTGTCGAACCCGCGGGCGAACTCGATGCCGAAGCGGAGCGCGTCGAAGCTACTGTCCGAGCCGTCGACCGGGACGAGGATCTGCATACGTCCGCCAACCACCCGCCGGATGAAAAGTGGATACGATTTCGTCCGGGCCCGCGCTTTCGAAATGGGCCGTGGGCTCTGCGGGCGGAGGGTGACGACGAGCAACCGAGAGCGGGTCGGGCGGTTGCGTGACTACAGGCCGAACAGCGGTACGAACCGGAACGTGAGATAGGCGCCGGCGGTCGCGAGTGCGGGGACGAAGTTCTGCAGGAGGATGACGCGGGCGGTCGTCTGGGGGTCGAACAGGTCAGCGGTTTTGGGGATCTCCTCGGGCCGTTCGTCCCCGATCTTCGGGAGCGTCTCGCCCTCGCGATCGGCCGCCAGCGCACCGACAGAGACGTTGGTCGGCTCGCGCCCGCGCACGCCAGCCGAGATCGTCGTCGTACGGGTCGCGCGCCCCCAGCCCAGACCGATGATGCTCATCGTGGCAACGACGACGAAGCTCGCGGGGATGCCGGCAGCCGACAGCAACGAGATGATGGTCGCGCTGACGACCGCGACGATGATCGCGGCGGTCAGCGGGAGGTCGGTGATGTCGTTGCCGAGCGTTTCGAGGGTGCGTCTGGCGATCGTAAACGCTCCCAGCCCGGTCGCCGCGGCCGCGAGTATAATCGCGGGGTTCATCGCCAGATCGCCGCTTCCGACGAGGGGGGCGACCGCGTTGGCGACGTTACTGGCCCCCGAACTGAACGCCATGTAACAGCCGATCGCGATCAGTACGAACGTGCCGACGACCTCCCGGCGGTTCGCACTCTCGCCGGTCGTGACCCGCGGGATCGACCCGGAGCGGTCGATGACGAACGTCGGTTCGTCCGAGCGCGGGATCGCGACCATCTGGTTGAGATAGCCGTAGCAGTACCGCCCGATGACCCCGCTGACCCAGAAGGCGATCACCGGCGCGACGAGCCACCACGTGACGATCACGCCCATCGTCGCCCAGTTGATCTCGCCGGTCGCGATCCCCAGGCCCGCGATCGAGCCGACGGCGCTCATCGAGGTCGAGGCGGGTACGCCGAAGACGTTGCCCACGAACAGCGCCCCTCCGACGAAAAAGAGCACCGTAATGGAGACCTCGAGGCTGAACAGCGAACTCGGGACGATGTCTCCGCCCAGCGTGGCGACGACCTCCCGGCCGAGGGTCCACCCGCCGACGAAGAAGAACACCGTCATTAACGCCGCTGCTCCGACCTTCGAGATCGCGTTCGAGCCGACCGCGGGGCCGAAGGCGGGGCCGGTCGTCGCGCCACCGATGTTATAGCCGACGAACGCCGCAACGAGAATACCGACGACGAGAAGAACCTCTACCATAGTTGATCGACGGCTCGACCTCAGTTAAGCGGTGTCATTGACGCGCGCCTCAGAGTTCGAGGCGCTCGACGAGTTCGTTCTCGCTTCTGGTGTTGAGTGCGACGATCCGGACGAACTCCTCCAATCCGGAGTCGTCGAGTTTCGCCTTCAGCAGGCTGTCGACCTGATACACCCCGGCGGCATCGGTCATCTCGATCTCGACGTGAACCGGGACGTCCTCGCCCTCGTGAAGCACGACGCGCTGGATCGCCTGACTCGAGACGGTGTTGATTCCCCGCCCGCCGCGCTCGTAGGGATTGCGCGAGCGCCCGCGTTCCATGTCCAACCCGTCGCAGATCCGGATGACGCCCGCCTCGCGGGTCAGCGGGACCTCCTCGGTATGGTGACAGAGGATCGCGTGCAGCACCTCGCCCTTGATCCGGACCTGTTCCCCGATCCCGTAGAACTCCGGGAGGATCCGGTCGAGGACGTCCGCGGCCAGTGGGATCGAGTAGTAGGTGTGGTCCGAGCGGTGGACGACGTGGCCGATGTCGTGGAGTTTCGCGGCGAGCGCGAGGATCACCGCCTCGTCGGCCTCCTCGAGGCCCTGATCGCGTGCGCCATTGAACTCGACGCCGCCGCGCTTGAGCAGGTCGTAGAGACAGAGCGCGCGGTTGAGCACGATCTCGATGTGTTTCTCGCCGTGGTCGTTGTAGCGCATCCGGGTGACCGGGTTGACGTTCTGGGCTTCGAGGTACGCCTGGATCTCCTCGTCGTTCTCGACGAACGAGAGGACATCGTTGACCCGCTCGTCGGGGAAGGCGTGGTCGGCGTCGGGATCGTAGCGTCTGTTGGCGCTCGTCTCCGTCATATCCGGCGATCCGTCCGCGAGGTAGAAAAACCCCCCTTTACGCGGCGTCGCTTGCGGCCTCGGCGACCTCGTCGTAGTCGGGTTCGGCGCCAGGGTCGTCGCTTACCCAGGCGTAGGTCACCTCGCCATCCGAATCGAGGACGAACACCGCACGTTTGGCGACGCCGTGATACCCCATGTCCGCGAAGTCCATCTCGACGTCGTAGTCCTCGATGATCCCCTTGTTCGTGTCGCTGATCAGATCGAACTCCAAGTCCTCCTGTTCGCGGAACTCGTTGAGCGCGAAGGGGGTGTCGACGCTCACTCCAGACAGGGTCGCGCCGCTCTCCTGGAGTCGGTCGAGGTCGTCCTGGAGCGTGTTCATCTCCGAGGTACAGACGCTCGTAAACGCTCCGGGGAAGAACGCCAGCACGACGGGGCCGTCCCCGAGGTTCTCCGAGAGCGTGAACGGCTCGACGTCGCCGTTCGCGAGCGGTGCGGTGAAGTCGGGTGCGGCGTCGTCTACGTCTACCATGCTCGGAACGACGACGGCCACTCGGAAATCCGTTGTGTTCGCGGCGAACCGATCTTCGGCCTCAGTCCGCCCGAACCAGCGCCGCCGGGGGCTCGCCGTCGAGTTCGTCGCGGTCGTGGGGCGCCTCGAAATCGAGGTCGGGTCCGCGGGCGATGATCCGCGATGGGGTCACGTCCGGGTGGGTGGTGTAGTAGTGTTCCTTGATGTGGTCCATGTTCACCGTCTCGGCGACGCCCGGGGTCTGGTAGAGATCACGCAGGTAGGGCCAGAGGTGCTCGTAGTCCTGAATCTGCATCACGTTACACATGAAGTGGGTGTGGTACACCTGGTCGAACCGAATCAGCGTGGTGAACATGCAGACGTCGGCCTCGGTGAGTCGGTCGCCGGCGAGGTATCGCTGCTCCGCGAGGACCGAGTCCCAGCGATCCAGCGCCGAGAACAGGTCCTCGATGGCGTCATCGTAGGCCTCCTGGGAACCCGAAAAACCCGCCCGGTAGACCCCGTTGTTGATCGGCTCGTAGATCGCGTCGATGACTTCGTCGATCTCCTCGCGATACCCCTCGGGATAGAGGTCGACGTCGCGGGTCGCCTCCCGTTCGAACTCGGTATCGAGCATTCGCAGGACCTCCCGCGATTCGTTGTTGACGATGGTTTCTTCCTCCGTGTCCCACAACACGGGTACCGTGACCCGACAGGTCACGTCGGAGTCGGCCCGGACGTAGAGTTCTCGAAGGTAGTCCGCGCCGTGGACGTGATCTTCGGTGCAACCGTCCTTATCGGGGGTGAACTGCCAGCCCTCGGCGTCGCGAAACGGATCGACCACCGAGACGGAGATCGCGTCCTCCAGGCCCTTCAGCGATCGTGCGAGCAGCGTCCGGTGGGCCCACGGGCAGGCATACGAGACGTAGAGGTGATATCGGCCCGACTCGGCGGGGAACCGACCCTCATCGCCGATCCAGTCGCGAAAGGTAGTCTCCTGGCGTTCGAACGCCCCGTCGTCGTTCGTCGTCTCGTAGGCGCCGGTTCGCCACTCGCCGTCGACAAGCTGATTCACGTCGATCCTACGGTGTGGAGCTATAAAACGCCTCAGCCCGCGTTCGGGACCGAGGTGATCACGTACCACTCGTCCCACTCCTCCTCGTTTTCGGGGCGCGACCGACGCTCGACCTCGACGCCCACCGCGTCCGTGGCGTGATCGGAACAAACCGGCCGTACCGTGTCTCCGACAGCCTCGACGTAGATCCCGCCCTCGGGGTCGAGTTCGGCGTCACAGTCGCGGCAGGTGAGCGAGGGCGGGAGGGTCCGACCGATCAGGTCCATGGTGGTCGAACGCCCGCTACCGTGATAAGTGATGGCCACCCCCCGTTTCGAAACGAAAACGCCGCCACGGCAACCCCGCCTGGAGGCGTCTACCTACTCAAGCGCGTCCAGTCGGAACTCGAAGGCCGCGACCGGGAGTTCGAGGTCGTGCTCGACGAGTACCTCGGGGTGGATCTCGCCGACGACACCCACGGAGCGTCCGCCGATGACTACCGCCGCGGCCCGTCCGTCGACGAACGCCGGGTGGGTCGTGGGCGGCGTTTCGAGGTCGACGTCGAACGCGCGGACGATCGCCTGCAGGCGCCCCTTCGCGTCCTCGTAGGAGGCGTCGGTCCGTGCGAGCACGCCGGCGACGGTCCGGCGCTCGGCGACGCCCGTCTCACTCGCACCGTCGAGTTCGGCGGCAAAGCCGACCTCCGTGAGGTCCTGTGGGTACGATCGGTGGGTGTTGTTCTCCAGTAAGATCAACAAGGAGGGCAGCACCCACGTCCGAACCATGGTGTAGTCCTCGCTATAGGGTTCCTGAATGGTCGCCGCTTCACCCGCACCGAGGACTTCGTCGCTGGAGCCTATCCGCATCCGTTCGTAGTTTTCGGCCCCGTTGATGAGGTGGAAGTTCAGGGTGTCCTCGAAGCCGAGCCCCACAAGCACGTTTCGCACCGCGTCCTCCAGTCGGGTGCGCTCGTGGCGCCCGCCGACGGTGCCCACGTCGGGATAGGTAGGGATCAGCCCGTCGAAGCCGTAGGCGCGACCCACGTCGTCGATCAGGTCGACGGGATGCAGGACGTCGACGCGATACGGTGGTATCCCGACGTCGTAGGCGGTCTCCTCGCCGAGCACCTGCGTCGGGGAGAGCCCCGCGCGCTCGAAGCAGTCGATCACCGTCTCGGGTTCGAACTCCATGCCGAGCATCCGTTCGATACGGTCGTGGGAGACGCGTTTCTCGCGGATCTCGAACTCCGGACGAACGAGGGTCGAATCGGGATACTCGACCTCGACCTCCTCGATGGTCGCGCCACGGGCCGACAGCGCATAGCAGACGATCGCGCACATCTTGTCGATGGTCCACTGGTCGGTGCCGGTGAGTTCGACGAACAGTTCCCGTGAATCCGTCGAGACCTCGGTCCGGCGGCCGTTGATCACCGGCGGGAACGAAAAGAGCCCGAGTTCGTCGTAGATCGCCGGATATCTCTCATAGTCGCTCACGAGATCCGCGTACTCCCGGCCCGTGGGATGCTCTTCGAGGACTTCAGCGGGCGTGAGTTCCGCGTTCGAATCCAGCGGGACGAACCGCGGTCCGTCGGGGGAAACGCCCGTATAGCGGATCGACGAGCCCGTTTCCTCCGAGAGGGATTTCCCCTTCAACATCGTGAGGTCGTGGATCCCGATCGCGCCCTTCGCGCGCTTTCGACCCATCGTCGCGTGGAGCTTCTCCTGGAGCTGGATCAGCGAGTCCAGCCCCGCCTCGTCGAGGTCGACCCCCCGAATCACCGCGCCGGTGACGTAGGGCCGTTCCTCGGGGACGTCGTCGATCTCGATCGTCCAGTCGGGATCGTTCGTCGGCGGGACGTAGACGCCCCGCTCCTCGCCGTAGTGGTATCGCAGCGAGCGTGCGACTCCCTCGACCGAGAGGCGGTCCAGCCGGTCGGGCGCGAACTCGAACTGGAGCTCGCCGTCCTCCGTCTCGCCCTCGTACTCCAGACCCAGTCCGAACAGGTCGTCCTTGAGCCGGTCGTCGTCCTTGTCGGTGCCGGTCAGCTGTCGCAGTTCGTCGGGGTCGATGTCGACGACGGGCATCAGTAGATCACCTCCGCCTCGCGCAGGAACTCGATGTCCGCAAGCGTTCCGTGGAGGTCGCGGATGTCCTCCGCGCCCGTGATCAGCATGGCCAGCCGTTCGAGGGCCAGTCCCCAGGCCATCACGTCACAGTCCACGCCGAGCGGTTCGAGCACCTCGGGGCGGAACATCCCCGAGTTCCCGATCTCGATCAGCTCGCCCGTCTCCGGGTGGTGGCCGAACAGCTCGAAGCTCGGCTCGGTGTAGGGGTTGTAGTGGGGTTTGAACTGCAGGTCGGTGATGCCGAACCGTTCGTAGAACTCGGTGAAGGTCCCCTTCAGATCGCGCACCGAGAGGTCCTCCGCCATCACCCAGCCCTCGATCTGGAAGAACTCCAGCAGGTGGGTCGGATCCAGCGTGTCGTTCCTGTACACTTTCTCGACCGAGAAGTACCGCTGGGGCGGTTCGAGTTCCCCTATCGCCTCGCCCGAGAGGTATCGCATCGACAGCGAGGTAGTGTGACCACGAAGGGCGATCTCGCGGGCCATCTCTTCGGACCACGGCGAGTGGTAGCCCTCACCGTCCGTGCCGACTCCCTCGAGATGGGCCGAGCGCACGCGTTCGAGGAGGTCCTCCGGAAGGCCGTCCATCCGCTCCGGGCGTTCCAGGGTGAAGCGATCCCAGTGGGTTCTGGCGGGGTGGTCCTGGGGCATGAACAGCGCGTCATTGATCCAGAAATCCGCGTCGGCGTGTGGGCCGTCCATCTCCTCGAAGCCCATACCAACCAAAACGTCCTTCACGCGGTCTGCGGTCTGGCGCAGGACGTGTTTCTTTCCTCCAGTCACCTCGGCGGCGTCGGCCTCGACGTTGTACTCGGCGAACTCCACCTCCTCCCATTCGCCTGTCGTGAGTAGTTCGGGGGTGATCTGGCCCACCGTCTCGCTCTCCTCGACGCCCTCCATCAGCGCGGTGACGCCCTCGTCCGTGAGCGTCACCGAGCGGACCGTCGACTCCCGCCGGGAGACGAGGTCGCGCCGGACCAGGTCGTCGAGGACTGCGTTGGGCACGGGCTCGCCGGCGTCGATCAGCGCGAGCGCGTCGGCCTCCTCGTCCTCCTCGTGATCGCTCGCCAAGAGCTCGCCCGAGTCGATCTCCCCGTACCCCTTCCGGGCGTAGTTCGACAGCGCGATGTCGACCTCCTCGCCTTCGAGTCCCGATCGATCGATGACCTCGCCCATCGGGGCGGGCTCCTCGTCGGCGTCGAGGTCGAGGGCGGCCTCGTAGAGCCGGCGTTCAGGGAGTCCCATTTCAACGTACTCTTCGCCCTCCTCGGTGAGCGAGACGTCCACCAGTTCCTCTTCCGAAACGTCGAGCAGGCCCTCCTCCTCGAGGCCGAAGACCACCCCGGTGACGGTCTCGGGTTTTTCGCCGAGTTCCTCGGCGAGCCGTTCTATCGTGCGGTCCTCGGTGGCGCTGGCCGCCTCGAGGACCGCCACCTGTGTCGATGGCAGTCGCATTCGTTGTGTGAGTGGTCGAAAGGCAGTCGTTTAGCGGTTCCGGACTGACGACCGTGTCTCAAGGCGCGGTCAAACAGTTGGGTCCGAAGCGAAAACCGGTCAGTTCGCGGGGGCTGCGGGTGTCGCGCCCCGACGAACCGTGACGTACTGGCGGAGGAACACGGCAGCGATGACGGCCAGTCCGACCAGATCGGCCATGGTCCCCGGATAGATGAGCGCCACCGCGCCCGCGACCAGCGCGACCCGCTCGATCATGTGGGCCGGCGCGTAGAAGTACCCCTGCGTGCCCGCCGAGAGGGCGATCACGCCGATGATCGCGGTCACGACACTGGCAACGATGGCGGTCGTCTCGCCGATCAACAGGAGTTCGGGCCCGAGCACGAACAGGTACGGGACGAGAAAGCCCGCCGCCGCGAGGTTGACCGCCGTGAACCCGGTCTTCCAGGGATCCGATTCGGCGATGCTGCTCGTGGTGAAGACCGCGAGCATGATCGGCGGGGTGATGGCGCTGATGATCCCGAAGTAGAAGATGAAGAGGTGCGCGGCGAGCAGTTCGACTCCCAGCGCGGTGAGCGCGGGCGCGCCGAGCGCCGCGAGCACGACGTAGGCGGCGGTCGTCGGCAGCCCCATCCCGAGGATGATGGAGGTGATCATCGTCAACACCAGCGCGACGATGACGATCCCGCCCGAGGCGGTCGTGATCAACGAACTGAACTTCAGCCCGAGGCCGGTGAGCGTGACGACCCCGACGACCAGGCCCGCGGTCGCACACGCCGCCGCGACGACGATGGTCATTCGCATCCCGCGATCCAGCGCGTTGACCGTCATGACGCTCGCCGCACGTCCGAGTCGCGAGAGGGTCTCGATATCGCCTCGCGGTACGGCGCTTGCGAACTCGCGGGCCGCCGACAGCGGGATCGCGACGACGGTCGTCAACAGGATCGCGACGAACGCCGCGAGCATCGCCGAGTAGCCCGCGACCAGCATCCAGACGAGCGCGATCAGCGGGATTGTGAAGTGCGCGCCGGTTCGCAACAGGTGCCAGGGGTCCGGCAGTTCGCTCCGATCGACGCCCTCGAGTCCCTCGTGTTTCGCGCGGAAGTGGACCGCCGCGCCGACGCCGAGGAAGTACAGCAGCGCCGGGATGGCCGCCGCCGAGATGATGGTGACGTAGCTGATCCCCGTCCAGGCGGACATGATGAACGCGCCGGCGCCCATCACCGGGGGCATGATCTGCCCGCCGGAGGAGGCCGCCGATTCGACGGCGGCGGCGTAGCGGCTCTCGAAGCCGCTGCGTTTCATCAGCGGGATGGTGAAGGCGCCGGTCGTCGCCGCGTTCGCGACCGCGCTGCCGTTGAGGCTGGCCATGAAGCCGCTCGCGAGTACCGAAGTCTTCGCGGGACCGCCGGTGGTCCAGCCGGTCGCCCCGTAGGCCAGATCGATGAACCAGTCGCCGACGCCAGTCACCTCCAGAAAGGCCCCGAGGATGATGAACACGACGACGAACGTCGCGCTGACACCCAACGGAATGCCGAAGATGCCCTCCGTGGTGAGATACGAGTGGGCGATGATGCGGTCGATGTCGTAGCCCCGGTGGATGAGCGGGCCGGGCATCAGGCGGCCGTAATAGGCGTACGCGAGGAAGGCGAAACCGATGATCGGCAGCGCACGTCCGGTCGCTCGCCGGGTAATCTCCAGAACGAGGAGGATCGCGATCGCGCCGAAGACGAGGTCCCGCGGCAGGGGCGACCCCGAGCGCTGGGCGAGCGTCCCGAAGCGAACCGCATACGCGATGTAGAGCGTGCTCGGCACGCCGACGGTCAGGAGAAGCCAGTCGTACCACGGGACGCGGTCGGCGTCGGCGGCCCGTGCGGGGAAATAGAGGAGGGCGAGGATCACCACCGCTGTCAGGTGGATCGAGCGGTTGATGAACGCCCCCGGCGTGCCGAAGCCCGCGATGGCGATGTGATACAGGCCGGCCAGCACCGCCACCGAAAGCGCGAGGATCCGCGTGTTTCCACGCAGGGTTCGACCCGGTTTCTCGTCCGCGTCGGTCAGTCCGTCGGTCGTCGATGTCTCGTTTGTCGTGCTCATAGTGTCTGTAGCCTGTCTCCGAGGTATCGGAGGTAGCCCACCCGCTCGATCGAAAACCGGATCGATCCCCACTCCTCGGTGTAGTCCGACAGCGGACGTTCCTCCCCGTCGATCACGAGCGACTGCTCGGTGTATTTCGCCACCCGGACGGTGAACGTGCCGAGCCGGCGGTCCATCTGCAGTACCGTGAACCCGTCCTCGCGTGTCTGGTTTCCCTCGGTGTATTCGAGCCCGATGGCGTGATACTCGAACTCCTCGCGGACTTGGACGATCCCCTCCTCTCGTATCTCGTAGACCTCGCGAATCGGGGTCTCGTCGAACGAGTGGACGTAGTGGATCGCGAACCGGTCGCCCTCCTCGACGCGCTCGACGCCGAGCGTCTCGCCGCTCCGCGGGTCCGCCAGCCGCAACACCGTCACGTTCGTTACGGCGAGCGGCGACAGGACGACACTGCCCGCCAGCGCGGAGAGCACTCGACGCCGATGCATCTCACAGCCCGGCGTCGTCGAAGTACTGCGCCGCACCCGGGTGCAGGTCGATCGGGGCCTCGCGGGCGTTGTCCTCGAACTGTTCTGCGGCGGGGTGGACCTCCGCGAGCTGGTCGAGGTTGGTGTAGATCGCCTCGACGATGTCGTAGACCGAATCCTCGCCCATGTCCTCGCGGACGATCATGGTGTTGGTCACGCCGGGGACTTGCACGTCCTCGTCGACGCCCTCGTAGGTCCCTCCGGGGACCGTTGCCGCGTTGTAGTAGTCGAACTCGCCAGAGATCCCGTCCATCTCCTCGTCGGGGAAGTCGAGCAGGCGGATGTCGCGCTGGCTCGCGAGGTCCTGAATCGAGGAGGCGGGGAAGGCGACGCTCCAGAAGCCGGCGTCGATCTGGCCGTCCTGCAGCGCGCTCGCGGTCTCGGAGAACGAGAGGCGCTGTACGTCGATGTCGTCGTAGGTGAGGTCGTAGAACCCGAGCAGCTCCTCGGCGATGACCTCGGTGCCGCTTCCGGGCGCGCCGACGCTGACGGTCAGGCCCTCCATGTCCGCGAGCGTCTCGACGGGCGAGTCGGCCGGGACGACGACCTGGGTCACGTTCTGGTAGGCCCCGAACGCCGCCGACAGCGGCAGGGCCTCCTCGAAGTCCCCCTCGCCGTTGACGGCGAGCAGGACGGAGTTGCCGAGCGCGAGCGCCATCGTCATCTCCTCGTTGGCGACGAGCCGGCAGTTCTCGACGCTGGCACCCGTTGACTCCGCCGAGGCCTCGACGTCGAGGTTCTGGTTGAGGATGTCGGCCATCCCGCCGCCGAGCGGGTAGTAGACCCCGCCGGTGCCGCCGGTGCCGATGGTCACGAACTCCGAACCGCCGCCGTCTCCCCCACCGCCGCCGCCCCCGCCGCTACCGCCGCCACAACCCGCGAGTCCGACGAACGCGGCCACACCGGCCGTGCTCAGTACTGTCCGCCGATCCACACGAGTGGTCCGATCTCGAGCCATGTCCCTATGGGCTCAACAGCCGCTAATAACTATGATGGTTCCTGGCGAGGACCGGACCGGAAGCGATCGGGGGCGTCCGGTTCGGGAGCTGGCGGAGCGTGCCGTCGGGGGACTACTCGAGGAAGTCCGGTTCAGTACGCTTCTGGCCGACCTCGCTGCCGAGGTGGTCGCGGAACTCGACCGGCGAAACGTCGTCGCGCTCGCGCTCGAAGCGGTCCCGGACCGAGACCGTGCCGGCCTCCTCCTCGTTGCCCCCGACGATCAGCATGTAGGGAACGCGGTCGTCGTGGGCGGTCTGGATCTTCTTGCCGATGGTCCACGAACGGTCCTCGATCCCGACGCGGAAGTCCGAGAGCTCTTGCTCGATCTCCTCGGCGTACGCGACGTTGTCGTCGCTGATCGGCAGGATCCGCACCTGTTCGGGTGCGAGCCACGTTGGGAAGTTCCCGTCGAAGTGTTCGATCATCACGCCCATGAACCGCTCGAAGCTTCCCAGCAGAGCCCGGTGGACCATCACGGGGCGGTGCTCCTCGTTGTCCCGACCCGTATACGAGAGTTCGAGGCGCTCGGGGATGTTGAAATCGAGCTGGACCGTGCCGATCGTCCACTCCCGTCCGAGCGCGTCGCGGGCGTCGAGCCCGATCTTCGGGCCGTAAAAGGCCGCCTCGCCCTCCTCGACGTCGTACTCCAACCCCCCGTTCTCGAGGGATTCCCGGAGCGCCTCGGTTGCCTCCTCCCAGACCTCATCGCTCCCGACGGCGGTCTCGCCTTTGGTCTCCAGTTTGTAGATGACCTCGAAGTCGAACTGCTCGTAGATCTCCTCGATCACCCGCAGGGTGTCGGTGATCTCACGCTCGATCTGGTCGGGCCGGATGAACGCGTGGCCGTCGTCCTGAGTCATCCCGCGCACGCGGAGCAGACCGGAGAGCTCGCCCGACTGCTCGTTGCGATAGACGTTGCCGAACTCCGAGAACCGGACGGGCAGATCCCGATACGAGCGGATCTGCTGGTCGAAGATGTAGGCGTGGTTCGCGCAGTTCATCGGCTTCAGGCCGTACTCGGTGCCCTCATCTTCCGATCCGGTGCCGGCGCTCCCCTGCTCCCAAGCGAACATCTCGTCCTGCTCGGTGAACGTCTCGTAGTGGCCCGTCGGCTTCCAGAGCTCGGCCTTGTTGAGCTCGGGGGTGCGGACCTCCTCGTAACCGAGCTCGTCGTTCTGCTCGCGGATGTACTCCTCGAGCTCCCGGCGGATCGTCATCCCGTTGGGGTGGTAGTGGGGACAGCCCGGCGAGTGATCCGGTACCGAGAAGAGGTCCATCTCGCGGCCGATCTTCCGGTGGTCGCGCTCCTTCGCCTGCTCGCGGCGTTCGAGGAACTCCTCGAGTTCGCTCTCGGTGGGGAACGCAGTCCCGTACACCCGCGTTAGCATCTCGTTGTCCTCGCTGCCGCGCCAGTAGGCACCCGAGATCTCCAGGAGGGCGAACCCGCCGATCTCGCCGGTCGATTCGACGTGGGGGCCCCGACAGAGGTCGCGGAACTCGCCCTGTTCGTAGAAGGAAACGGGGTCCTCGCCCGCGGCCTCCTCCTCCAGGATCTCGCGTTTGAACGGGTTGTCCTCGTAGTACTCGAAGGCCTCCTCACGGGACATCTCGACGCGCTCGATGGGGACGTCGGCCTCGATGATCCCCTCGGCTTCGGCGCTGATCTCCTCCAAGTCGGCCTCGTCGAGGTCGACGCCGGTGACGTCGTAGTAGAACCCGTCGTCGGTCGGCGGGCCGATGGTGAGTGTCGCTTCGGGGTGGAGGCGCTGTAGTGCTTGGGCGAAGACGTGGGCCGCCGAATGCCTCAGCGCGTCGACGTACTCGTCGCTGCCGTCAGTAACGATCTCGATCTCGACGTCCTCCTCGATGGGATGTTCCTTGGCGACGAACTCGCCGTCGACGACCCCCGCGACGGTGTCGCGCCCGAGACCGGGACCGATCTCGTAGGCGACGTCCTCGACCGTCGAACCGGCCTCGACGGACAGTTCAGAGCCGTCGGGAAGGGTTACGGTGACGCTCATACCTACCCTGAACCAGCGTGGCGTAAATAAGCATTCATCCCGAGTGAATCACACGAATACGCCCGTTCATACCGGTTCACGCTGCCGGTTACTCGATTCCCGATCTCCGATCCGCGACCGTTCGTCCGGCCATGGTTGGGGACTTATTATTCATATACAAAACAACTAATTTTATAATCCATTAAGATAGTTCTCTCAGAAATGAGACGACATACCCTACTGACGGTACTGGTCTGTCTAACGGTCCTCTTGGCTGGTTGTTCCGGTTGGGGAACGGACGGACCGACGGACGACGAAGACGACTCCAATGACGCCGATGACCTCGAGGAAGCGAGCGCCGACGCAGAGAACGAGACGGACGGCGATACGAATGACACTGCCGATCCCGCCGAAAACGACACTAACGAGAACGGCACACAGACCGGCTCGGATACCGGCGATGGGAGCGGTGACGAGCCGAACGAAAGCGAGGACGACGGGGACACGGAGGAGGATACCGACGCCACCGGAAGCGAAACCGACGAATCGAACGAGACCGACGAAAACGAGAGTAACGATGGGGGCGGAACCACGCTCACGGTTCAGACCGCCGACGTGGTGACCGGCGACCCCGTCAACGCTGACGTCATCGTCCTCAAATACGGCGGCGAAACGATCGCGGAGACGAGCGGCGAATCCGCCACGTTCGACGGACTCGACGACGGCGAGTACGAACTAGAGGTCCATCAGGCGCAGGACGACTGGTGGTACTCGGCTACCCTGACGATCGACGGTGAGGACACCACGCACGTCGCCGAGATCGATCAGGACCACATCTACTGGCCCGGCGTCGAAGCGACCGTCGTCGACGGGGACGGCGATCCCGTCGAAGGCGAGACGGTGACGTTCAACGGCAACGCGAAACAGACCGACGCCGAGGGTACCGCCAGCCACGAGATCGAATCGAGCTACACCGACGAGCGGGAGATCGTCGTCGAATACGACGGTCGGTCCGAGACGTTCGTTTTCGACTGGAACTCCTGGGACGGCGAACAGGAATCGGTGACGTTCGAGACGGATGGTGCCGGGGATGAGGAGGCTGCGCTGGCTCTCGCGTAGGCATCCTTGTTTTCGATAATGAGGTGAAGAATAGAATCAGGAGTGAAATCGCCCTCAAATGGCGGAACGAGCGTAAACGAACCCGTATACGGGCGATTCGGGTGAACCCGAGAAAGGCAAAAAGCCTATAACTCAGACGCGGCTACTGACTATCAGGATGACAGTACAATTTGCCCCGTTGTTCGGGCCGATCCCCGGCGGGATCGAACTGGCAGTGATCGTGCTCATCGCGATCCTGCTTTTCGGCGCGAACAAGATCCCGAAGCTCGCCCGTTCGACCGGGCAGGCGATGGGTGAGTTCCAGAAGGGCCGCGAGGAAATCGACCAGGAGCTACAGGAGATGCGCGACGGTGCGACGGGCAGCACCGACAACGAGCCCGAACCCGACATCGGAACCGACGACGATCTGAACACCGACGAATCCACCACCACGACCACTGCTACCGAGACGGACTCCGGGACCGAAACGGACTCTAGGACCGGAACGGACTCCGGGACCGAGGCGGAGCTCGAAACGGACGAGAACCGATAACCGTTTTTTCTTCCGCGCGCCACGTCGAACGGGGCGTGTGGCCTAGCGGATAGGGCGGAAGGTTCCTAACCTTCAGACCACGGGTTCGAATCCCGTCACGCCCGCTCGATCCTTCCAGTCACTCGCGGGTGTTCCCGACTGTCGTTCGTGTTCACTCGCGGCAGTCCCGTCACGCCCGCTCGTTTTCAGTTTCGGGCGTTCCAGGGTCCTTCCTCGCTGCGTCATTAGCGGCTTCACCGCCGGTTTCGAGCGACTCTCGTCACGTTCGTTCGGTCGTACCCGGTAGATCTCGTGGTATTGAGGCCAGTTTCTCCGTTGACCTAGGTCAGTGGTGTACTCGAATTCACACCTGTGTTCGAATTGAAAACGAAATTTCCCGGTGCCCGATTCCTCGATAAGTGTGCTGGATTCCATGTCTATTATTAATATACGTGATATATATCGAATAAGCTTGTATTTGCAAGCCCAACCCCTTTTCACCTTCTCTTTCAAAACTTATTTGAATATGATATCTACTAGAGGGGTTCGACGTCGGAACTGGGTGGTGGTTCAGCATGACGAATAACAAGAGCTGGACACGGCGGGCGCTGTTGGGTGCTGGCGGGGCGACACTTACTGCAAGCACGGCCGGGTGTCTAGGTTCAGTTCGTAACACCGGAAATCAGAACGGCCAGTTCACGGTCGGTGAGATCGGGAACTCCGACGACAACTGTCTGGATTGTATCTCGCCGTCGCCGTCGTTCGCGATCGCCGAAAGGCTTCGGACGGAATCGGACGGCGAGTTGACGATGACGGTTCAGCCGAGCAACCAGATCTGCAGTTCGGCGAGCTGTGGAACGAAGGTCCAAAGCAACGTCATCGAAGCCGGGTACGGTTCGATCGGTAACTCGACGGCGTTCTTCCCGGAAAACCAGATCTGGCTCGTTCCGTATACGTTTCCGTCGCCGGAATCGATAACGCACACGCTCGTTCACGAAGAGGCTTGGGAGAACTTCTGGGTCCCGTTCGCTCGGAAGTACAACGTCCTTCCGTTCTATTACTGGACGCCTGCGCTCAGGGACGTGTTCATCTCGGAGGGGGGAACGCAACTGATCGGTGGTGACGATCTCAGGCGACCGGAGCAACTCGAGGGCCTGATCATCCGCCGAACCGCCTCGCGGGCCGCCGCGGAGTCACTCTCGACCTGGAGTGCGAGTCCGACTGAAGTCTCCTGGGGCGATACGGTTCAGGGAATGGAGACCGGCGTCATCGACGGACTCGAGACGTGGTCCTCGGTCGCGATCGGCTCCGGAATGGGGTCGGTCATCGACCAGGTCGTCGAGACGAGTTTCATGTGCGGGCAAGGGACCATCTGGGTGAATACGGACTGGCTGAAGAGCCTCCCGGATGGTCATCGGGAACTGCTCGCTGACACCACACGGGAGTTGACCGAGCAAGCGGTCGCGATCGCCGACGAACTGGTAGACGAACGCGTCGGTCAACGGGAATCGCCACCGGATGGTTCGGCATGGGACGAACTCGGTGTGACTGTGAATATCCTTGACGACGACGAACGACAGGCGTGGGTCGACCCGCTCGATCCGCGCGAGAACCCGGAGAAGTGGGCGCCCGAACGGGAACTGCTCGAGAACTTCGAGGAGACGCCCGACGACTTCTATGACCGGATCTACGAGATCGCAAACGGGAACGGTACGCCGGACTCGCCGTCCGAGTTCACCATCGACGCGTGGTGGGACGACTACCTCGACGAAATATAGAGATCATGTCAACGATAACGAAAACGAGTGACACTCGCGTTCCGAACTGGGCACAGTATCTCGAGAAATACTTCGAAGGGATGGTTGCTCTGGCGCTGTTGATGACCGTACTCGCCATTACGGTCACCGACATCTTCGGTCGCACCTTCTTCGCGTGGACGATCGATTGGGGCTTCGGGGTCGCACAGGGACTGTTCGTCTGGATCGCGTGGCTCGCAGCGTCGTTCGGCCTCCGGCACCGATCGTATTTCCGGTTCACGCTGTTTCGGACGAAGCTCTCACATCGTGCTCAGTTCCTCATGTACGTCATCGAGTGGGTACTCTGGTGTATCGTCATCGGGGCGATATTCTGGCACTCGATCCCGGAGTTCTTTCAGGTCCTCGCTTCCGGCCGGATCGTCGTCGGCACTGAGAACGTGCTTCAAGCGTACTTCTATCTCGCAGTGCCGGTCGGAACGGGGTTGATCCTGGTTCGGGTGCTACAGCAGGCGATCACCATGACGCTCGCCTATCGGGACGGCGATGACATCAGCCCGGATCCACGAATCGGGGTACGGGACGAATGATCGTCCCGAGTCTTCCCCTCGATGTGGTACTACTGGCGGTCGCGGCCATCAGCGTCGTGCTGTTCGCACTCGGCGTGCCGCTCGTACTCTCCTTTGGCCTGTGGGTCATCGCGTTTTATTTTGCCGTTCCCGGGTTCTCGATGGCGAACGTTTCGATCACGGCCTTCAGCGAGTTGGAGTCGTTCACCTACATCGCGATCCCACTGTTCATCCTCGTCGGTGATCTGTTCAGAGAGGCGGACATCTCCAAGGACGTCGTCGCCTTCTCACGTGCTTGTCTCGGCTGGCTCCCCGGCAGTACCGGGAACACGGTCATCGGAACGTCCGCGATCTTCTCAGCCATTACCGGTTCGAACGCTGCGACGACCGCATCGGTCGGACAGGCGCTCTATCCGTCGATGAAGGAGGAAGGATACGAACCAGGGTACGCATCGGCCACGATCGCCGCTGGAGGAACGATCGGCAGCGTGCTTCCCCCGAGCATCATGCTCATCATCTATGGCGTCACATTCGGTGTCTCGATCCCGGATCTGTTCATCGCCGGCATCATTCCGGGCCTGGCGATGGTCGTCATCCTGGTGGGAATCAACATGTATATCACGGAGAAGGAGGGTTACGGCGTTGATACCGACGCCTACTCCTTTGAGGCCCGAAACGTCGCAGAAACGGCCTGGCGGGCGAAAATCGGGCTCGGTGCCATCGTCATCTTGCTTGGCGGTATCTTTGCAGGAATCTTCTCACCCGCAGAATCGGCCTCCGTCGCCGTACTGTACATCCTAATCACGGCATTCGTTACCGGTCGGATGCGTACCGGGCATGACGTCGTCGAAGCCGGTTATACGTCCCTCGTGCTGGTCGGCGTGTTGATGCCGATCATCGTCATTGCCGTCCTCGTCCAG
This sequence comes from Halalkalicoccus subterraneus, assembly GCF_003697815.1. NCBI lineage: Archaea > Methanobacteriati > Methanobacteriota > Halobacteria > Halobacteriales > Halalkalicoccaceae > Halalkalicoccus > Halalkalicoccus subterraneus. The sequence continues at coordinate 29,632 of NZ_RDQG01000007.1, forward strand.
CAGAACCTGGCGTATCTCGACCTTCAAGACGTGGTTTCAAACGCGATCCTCTCGCTCGGTTCGGACTGGCTCGTCATCGTCGCCCTCATCGGGGTCGTGTTGATCGCGGGCCTCGCACTGGCGTCGATTCCGAACGTCGTACTGACGGCGCCACTCTTGACCCCCGCCGCACTCGAGATCGGGCTCGATCCCGTCGCATGGGGTGTCATCTTCATTCTGGGTGACGCGATCGGGTTCATCACCCCGCCGTACGGGCTGAACCTCTACATCATCAGTGGTCTTACGGAGATCGACTATATGATCGTCGCGTATCGTGTTCTCCCGTTCCTCGGCGGGCTACTGGCGCTGTTAGTGGTTCTTCTGGCCGTTCCCGAGGTCAACTTCCTCGTCTGAGAACGTCGCTTTCCACTGTTCTAGCCGATACTCATCGAACCGGTCTCGTGAACGATCGCACGCTTCTCTTACACATCCGGTATCCCGAAGTAGTCGTCTGGGAGAACGGAATGCCGAGAAAACAGTTGGAAACGGCGAAATTCGATCGGCAGTCGCAACCCCTATTTACCAGCGAGTTGGCTCAGAAGCGTCCGAAACCGGAGCGGCCGATTCGTCGTCGTCCGTCCGCCGTAACCGTCCATCGCCGCGCCCGCGTTCTCCATATGTCGTGTTCTACTCATTTTACTCATCCCGTAGTAAGAGCGTAGGCCATTTAACGATTTTCGAGGGAAACGATCATCAACGACAGCGAATCGCATGCTCTCGGCTTCCGCCGTCCGTTCGAATGATATCAGTTCTACCGAAACTCTTTTTTAAATATGTATTTTCTATATATTTAATGTCAAAAGGAGATGCCGGCAGTATCGGTACGGGATCCAATCCACGTTCGTCGACTGACGGCACAGCCGTCGAGGAAGGATCGGCGACGGTCGGAGGGGAATCCGTCGCCGACGGCTCGCGCCCGGTCGATTCGACCGGCGAGTCGATCCCGTTCGATTCCGGCACTATCGAGGGCGTCCTCTCCCGGGCCGGGAGTCGCGCGAGCGCGCTATCGGGGGTTATCGACGACCGGACCGTCGACGTGGCCGTCGGGCTTGACGAGGATTCGTTTTTCACTTCGAACGGGGAACCAACGCTGACGACCCGATACGACCTCGAGAAGGCCGTTCCGCCGCCGAAAAAGCGCCACTTCGAGGAAATCGAGCGCTACTGGGTCAACGAGCCCTACGCGTTCGTGATCCTCTTTCGCTCCCGGAAGGAAAACGAAACCAAGTACTACGTCGTCGAGCCGTATCGAAACCTGATCGAACGTGAACTGACGGGGTTTCTCACCGGCAAACTCCGTACCGCGATCAAGTACACCGACGACGAGGTGCGCGTCGAGGGAAGCGTCGCCGAGCGTGAGGCGGTCATCGAGCGTGAGACCCGCCGGCTGCTTGAGCGATACGGCTTGCTCGAGCGGTCACGAGCGGGATTATTCGATCGTCTGAAGGCGTTCGTGGGCCGCGACGGGAAGGCCGAACTACCGGGGATAGAAGGTATCAGACCGGAGCCGGCGATCCTCGCCGACGACCCCGAGACGGCGAGTCGAACGCAGGTCGAACGGCTGCTGTACTATCTCAAGCGCGATTTCGTCGGCTACGAGCGAATCGACCCGATCAAACACGACATCAACGTCGAGGACGTCTCCTGTGACGGCTACGATTCGCCCGTGTTCGTCTACCACACCGACTACGAGCAGCTCATCACGAACGTGGCTCACGGGCGCCAGCACCTCGACGATTTCGTCGTGAAACTCGCCCAGCGATCGGGCAAGGGGATCAGCAAACGCACCCCGCAGGTCGATGCCACCCTGCCCGACGGCTCACGCGCCCAACTCACCCTCGGGCGGGAGGTCTCGGACCACGGCACCAACTACACCATCCGGCAGTTCAAGGACGTCCCGTTCACACCGATCGACCTGATCAACTGGCACACCTTCTCGCTCGAACAGATGGCGTACCTCTGGCTCTGTATCGAGAACCACAAGTCGCTGCTCTTCGCCGGCGGAACCGCAAGCGGGAAGACCACCTCGCTCAACGCCGTCTCGCTGTTCATTCCTTCCAATGCGAAGATCGTCTCGATCGAGGACACCCGCGAGGTCGAACTCCCGCAACGAAACTGGATCGCCTCGGTGACTCGCCCCTCGTTTTCCGACGACGAGGGCGGCGACGTCGACGAGTTCGACCTGCTGGAAGCCGCGCTCCGCCAGCGGCCCGACTACATCGTGATGGGCGAGATCCGCGGCGAGGAAGGGCGCACGCTCTTTCAGGTCATGTCGACGGGCCACACCACCTACACCACCTTTCACGCCGATTCGGTGGGCGAGGTCTTGAAGCGCTTCACCACCGACCCGATCAACGTCTCGAAGACGATGTTCACGGCGCTGGATCTCGTCTCGGTCCAGACGTCCACCCGCGTGCGGGGCCGGAAGGTCCGACGGAACAAGTCGCTGACCGAGATCAACCATTACGACGCCGAACACGACGAGATCAACGTCCGCGACGTCTACGAGTGGCAGGCCGACTCCGACGCCTTTCTCGCGGTGGGCGAGTCGAACACGCTCGATGAGATCCGCTTCGACCGCGGCTGGAGCGACGAGGAGCTCGACGAACAGCTGCTCATCCGGCAGGCGGTGCTCGCCTATCTCATCGACGAGGGGCTCAACGAGTATCGCCAGGTCGCCGCCACGCTTCAGGCCTTTATCAACGACCCCGAGACGATCCTCGACCTGATCGCGAACGACGAGCTCGCCGAGAGCCTGACCGACCTGCGCTCGATGGAGAGCGTCCTGATCGACGTCGATCCCGAGACCGAGGCGCTCGTTCCCCGTCCCGATCCCGACGAGGGAACCGCACGCCGGGCCCGCGAGGTCCTCGACCGGGCCGACGAGCGACTCTTCGCCGCCCGGCGGGGTTCGTCGGGGTCGCTCTCGACTGCGTTCTCGGCGGACGGACGCGGGGACGGGCCGTGAGCCTCGCGCCGAGCAGAGCCGACCGGATCGGCGACGCCTTCTATCCGCTCTATCGGCTGGTCTTCGGCGAGGACAACCAGTTCGCCGCGGAGTTCCAAACGACCCTCACGCGCGCCCGGATGGGCGACACCGTCGAGCACTACCTCTCGCGAGCGCTCGCCTACGGCGTCGCCTCCGGCGGGTCGTTGTGGATCCTCGGTACCCTCCTCGGCTACGGGCTGTTCGCGACCGGGCTCGTCTCCCCGCCGCTCGTCAGCGTCCCGGTCACCGACGAGCGCCTGATCGCGTTTCTGGCCGCCACGCGAATCCCCTCGCTGATCGCCATTACCGGCCTGTTGTTGGGCTCGTTGGGGTTCGCGCTCGCGTTCGGGGCGTGCGTCGCGATTCCTCACTCGCGGGTCTCCGCGAGAAAGCGCGAGATCAACGTACTGCTCGCCGATTCGGTCGCGTTCATGTACGCGCTGTCGGTCGGCGGGCTCGACCAGCTCGAGATCATCGAAGCGATGGCGAACGCCGACGACACCTACGGCGAGGTCTCCCGGGAGTTCCAGTCGATCGTCCACGAGACGGAGTACTTCGATACGGACTACCGCACGGCGATCAGAGATCAGGCGCACGAGACTCCCTCCGAGGAGCTGAGCCAGTTTCTCACGGACATGCTCTCGATCGTCGACTCGGGCGGGGACATGACGCGATTCCTCGAGGACAAGAAGGACAAACACATGCGCACGGCCAAACAGCAGGACGAACTCACCCTCGAAACCCTCAAGCTGTTCGGCGAGATGTACATGACCCTCTCGCTGTTCCCCCTGCTTCTGATCATCCTCCTCGTGATCATGAGCATGCTCGGGGAGGGCTCCGAGTTCATGCTGTATGCGACGGTCTACGCGTTGATCCCGCTGATCGGGGTGGCCTTTCTCGTGCTCGTCTCGACGGTGAAACGCGACGACCCCGGCGACGGCTACCTCCGGGAGGACGAGGAAACGACCGACTCGGCGGGGCGCAACCCGCTGTTCGACCGCGGGTTGATCGAGCGCTACACCGGTACGTTCGGCGTGTTCGACCGGATCGAACGCCGCGAGGGGAACCACGAGACGGGTGCGCTCCTGTTGCGTCCGCATCGCTTCTTCCGGGACTACCCGGTCTACACGCTCGCGCTGACGGTGCCCGCCGCGCTCGCGCTCGTCGCCGTGGCCGTCTCGTCGGGGGCTGCGCCGCTGTCCTGGGGCAGGTTCATCGCCGTGCCCGTCTGGTCGACGGTCGTCTGGGTATACGTACCCGTCTACGTGATCTGCGTTCCGCTTGCGGCCTTCAGGGAGTGGAACGTCCGCTCGCGGACGGCGATCACGGGTACGCTCTCCGACACCCTCCGCAAGCTCTCGAGCGCCAACGACACCGGGATGACGCTGCTCGAATCGGTTCGAGTCGTCGCCGAGACCTCCTCGGGGAAGCTCGCTCGCGAGTTCGAGGTGATCCACACGAAGGTCGTCTACGGGACGAGCCTCCAGGGGGCGCTGACGGAGTTCAACAACAAGTACCACGTCCCGCGATTGGCCCGCACGGTCAAGCTGATCGGGAAGGCCCAGGAGACCTCCGGCCGGATCACCGCGGTCCTCACGACCGCGGCCCAAGCCAGCGAGAACCGCGACGACATCGAACGCGAGCGCAGATCCAGAACCCGCATGCATGTCGTGATCATCGTCATGACCTACCTCACGCTGCTCGCGGTGATGGCGGTCCTCAAGACGCAGTTCCTCGACGTGATGGCCGGGCTGGACACCGACGGTGCGGGACCAGCGGCGGGCGCCGGCGGCCCCGAGTTCGGCGGCGGACTCGATACGGGCGTGCTCTCGGTGCTGTTCTTCCATGCGGTGACGATGCAGGCGATCCTCTCGGGGCTGATCAGCGGCTACATGCGCGACGCGGAGATCTTGAGCGGCGTGAAGTACGTCCTCGTTCTCATGACGGTCGCACTCTGTGTCTGGGTGGTGGTCGGGTAGATGCCCTCACGGGGACAGGCCGAACTCGTGGGCGTCGTGTTGCTGATCGGGCTGACGATCATCGGGACGACCGCGATCGTCGCGTTGGGGGCGGGGACGATCGCCGATTCGCGCGCGAGTGCCGAAGTCCAAAGCACCGAACACGCGATGACCCTGTTCGACTCGACGGTCACGAACGTCGCGCTCGGTGATGCGCCCGTTCGAACCGTCCGGTTCGGTCGAACCGACGGCCGATTCGAACTCCGAGAGGACGTCGGAACGATGCGGATCGAACACCACACCGAGGGGGGAGCGCCGCCGGTCGAGTGGAACGGGTGTGAGAGCGCCGCGGGCGTCTGCGAGATCGACCTCGGTGCGATGGTCTACACCCACGGTGGGACCGAACTCGCCTCTCAGGGCGGCGGCGTCTGGAAGCGTCAGGGCGGGGCGACGACGATGGGATCACCACCTGAATTCCACTACCGCGACGGGACGCTGACGCTCCCGGCCGTCACGACGACGGGTACCGGAAGCGCGAGCGGCGCTCCGGCGGCGACGATCCGTCCGGCCGGTGGGAGCGAGGTCGCACACTCGGGCGCGATCGAGAACGGCACCGTCACGGTGACCGTCCGGAGCCCCTACTACGAGGGCTGGCGACAGCACTTCGAGGAGCGGACCACCGGGGTGGTCAGCGTCGACCACGACGACCACTCGGTCACCGTCGAGCTCGTCTCGACCGAGAGTCAGGGGCGGTTCGGGCTGGCGAGCAGCGACAACGCGATCTCGCTTCGGGGTCTGGCCGGCGAGGAACCGATCGAGCGATTCGAACTCACGCTCCATCCCTACGAGGACGATTCGAGCGGGTTCAACGGCCTCGACTGGCGGTTGCGCGACGAGGGGTCGGCGCTGGAACTGGCCTTCGAGAACCGGGATAACGCGGACGCGATCGACCTGACGGTCACGAGCCCGGACGGACGTGAATCGCACACCTTCGAGGACGCGTTCGCGGTCGACGGCCAGCGCGTCGAGGCGGACCTGACGGCCGACCGCGAAGCCGAGGGGGAGTCGCTTGACTCGCTGCTGAACCGCCATCTCGCCGCGGCGGGTCCCGACGTCACCTTCGCCGTCCACGACCGGGGGCGGGGAACGGACGACCGGATCAGCTACGAGCGCTCGTGGGGCTCCCTCGAATACGAGAGTTCGGGCCAGTCCATCGCGTATCTCCACGTCACCGAAAACGCGGTCGCGGTCCGGTTCAACTGAACCGCACGCCGATATCGACCCGTACGACGTGGAGTTCGTCGGGTTCGAAGGCACATTCGACGGTCCGGTTCGACTCGCACGTACCGCCCCGCGACTCGAAATACTCCGTCCAGGCCCGCTCGTGTTCGGTCTCGACGGCGATCGTCACCGGCTGCTCAATGGAGGAGTACGAGTACTGCATGGTCCCGATTCGCTCGGCCCGGACCAGCACGGTCCGGTCGCCGCTCACCGCGGTCGCATCGACGTCGTACAGCTCGACCAGCCGGACGACCAGCCGCTCCTCGCCGATCACGAAGGAGGGCCGATGGGCCATCGAACCGCCCGCTCCCTCGCCTCTGAGCACGGCGCCGTTCCGGTAGAGGACGTCCGAACCGGTCCCCGAATCGTACACCAGCCGCCCCGACGCGGCGTCGACTACCTCGCCGCCGACCGAGACGCGTATCTCCTCGCCGCGCTCCACTCGCAGCCCCGCGTCCGCGAGGCTGACCGCCGTAGCCCTGCTCGGGGCGTTTCGCCGCGTGATCGCCTCGACGTCGTCCGCGAGCACGTCGAAGGCGCGCTCGGCGTTGTTCACCCGTTCGGCGTCGCGCGCGTCGGTCAGGCTCGCCGTGCCCGCCGTGTAGACGACGCCGAGCGTCGTCACCACGAGCGCGAAGATCAACACGAACCCGACCATCTCGCTCACCCCGCGATCAGCCATTCCGCACCTCGATCGTTCCATCCTCGAACGCGATCACGACGGGCCCGCCGCCGAGCGACCCCGAGCCCGCGATCTCCACGTCGCGTTCCGCGACGAACGACACCGTAACCGGGTCGTCCGCACGCTCGCCCCGCAGGACGAGCCGCTCGCCGTCGATCTCGATGCGATAGGTGGCCCCGGCGACGGCGGCCGGAAGCTCCCGCTCGAGTTCGACGGTCGATCCGGTTCGCGCGAGGCGGTCGACGGTCGCGAGGTCGGCCGCGAGGCGCTCGCCGTGGACGGTCAGCTCCCCCGTCGTCGCCTGCTGGCGCTGGTCGTCGACGACGGAGCCGGCGGTGATGAACAGCCCGGAGACGAGGATCGTCGTGATCGACAGCGTCAGCACGTAGCCGAGCGCCACCGACGTCGCCCGCTCGGAGCGGCTCATCGTCTCCCCTCCGACGTGACGGCGATCGTCCCGGAGCGGTAGGTCAGCGCCGCGGTCTCGTAGGTGACCTCGATCACCGCCTCGTCCGTCGCGATCTCGACGATCTCGACGTCGACGGTGGCCCCCGAGCGGACCTCGTGGGCGAGGACCTGCTCGGCCCACGATTCGATCGCGGCTTCGAACGATCCCTCGTCGCTCGTGGGAAGCGTCGCGGCGACGTGTGCGACGGCGAGGTCCTCGGCCGCGAGCGCGTCTCGCTCGCCGACGTCGGTCGTTCGCGTCCCGACGCCCTCGGCGTAGATGACGCCGTTGAGCACGAGCGCGAGCACGACGAACGTGGCCGCGATCGCGAACCCGGCGACCAGAACGAGCTGCCCGCGTTCGTCGGCTACAGCCGCCACACGACCACCTCCACCTCGACGACGGCGTAGAACGACGACTCGCCGGCGGGCTCGACGTAGAACGACTCCGAATCGATCAGGGAAACGCCCGTCGCGGACCCGTCCGGACCGCGCAGTTCGTCGTCCCCGTACAGGGTCAACAGGCGGGTGGCGCTCGCGGCGTGATCGCTCGGCTCGCCGGAGTGTACGACGCGCCGACTCTCCCTCGCCCCTCCGTCGGTCGGGTAGTGGACGTAGAGGTTGTAGGCGATCCCGCGGTCTGCGAACGTGGCGTCGAGACGCTCGCCGAGGGCGGTGTCGAGCTCGCCCGGCGCGTACTGCTCACCCGGTTCGAGCCCGTGGAACGCCCTCGTCTCGTTGTCCCAGTGGAGGACCGTTGGCCCGAGTTCGTCCTCCCCGTCCGCGATCCGGAGGGCGTCCTCGGTGGCGGTCCGCTGTTGGTTCTCGATCCCCTGGCTCGACGTGCTGGCTGAAAGCGGCGTCACCGCCGTGACCTGCATCGCGAAGAGCAGGCTCGTGACCAGGAGCGCCGCGGCGGCGAACGCCTCGAGGGTGTGGGCCTGTCCGCGCATCACCACACCTCGACGACGAGTTCGCACGTCTCGTCGTCGTACAGCACCGTGCGGCGCGTCACCGTCGTCTCGCCGAACTCTCGCGGCGGATCCGGGCCCCGTTCGAGGCGTTCGGCCGGTCCGTCGAGCGTGACGGTGACCCGGATCGGCTCGGAAACTCCGAGTTCGTCCCGCAGATCTGCCGCGTCGTCGGCGCCATCGAAGAACGCTTCGACGGCGTCGTCGTCGAGCACCCCTGGTTCCGCCGCGAGGCGGTCCTCGGCGAGGTGGCTCGCGGTTCGGTCCGCGACGACGGGGTGGGCCGGCTGGCCGTTCGTAAAGGGCACGAGCATCTCGGGGACGAACGAGAAGACGAACCCGATCACGAGGAGGAACGTCACGGTCCCCACCAGATAATCGACGGTCAGTTGCGCTCGCTCGTCCGACCGTCCCGCCCCGTTCCGTCGTTCCCTGTCCATGGTGACCATCGTCGCCGTTCGCTACGTATATATAATTTTAACAGTATAAAAATACTATGAATAAATTGTCGAACGGGTGGAACACCACCGCGCTTATCGCGGCGGGCGAAGTAGGGGAGCCGATGGCGAAATGGAAGTGTGATGCGTGCGGGACGGTTCACCGCCGGAACCCGAGCAAGTGCCGTTCGTGTGGGAACACGGTATTGAGCCCGTATCACGGCGACGGGGGCGGACGCCTCGACGACCGGCGGGTGCGGTACGGGCTGATCGCGCTCGCGGTCGTCGTCGCGGCGCTCGTGGTGATCGTCGCCCTGTAGCCGTCAGTCCCCGGGCGTCCCCTGCGGCCCGTACGACCGGCTGATGACCTTCCACTTGCCGGTCGCGAAGCGATGGTAGTTGATGACGGCCGGAACCGCAGTCTCGGCGACGAACGCGAGGTACAGCCCCCAGAGGCCGAGCGACGTGATCGCACCGAGGTAGGCAAGCGGGATGGAGAACGCGAACATCCCGATCGCCTGGCTGTAGAACGGCCAGCGCGTGTCGCCGCTGGCGTCGAGCGGGCCCGCAGCCCCTTTCGAGACGCCCTGGAGGACGGTCGCGACGCAGGCGGCATAGACCAGCGAGACGGCGATCGGCACCGTCGAGGTCGTGGGATCGTCGACGAAGGCGAGTACGATCGGCTCGGCGAACAGGAAGATCAGTACCGCCGAGACGGCGTAGACCGCCACCGCGAAGCGGACAATCTCCCGGCCGTAAGCCTCCGCGGTGCGCTCGTCGCCGTCGCCCAGTTCCTGGCCGACGAGGCTCGAAGAGGCGAGGCCAAAGCCCCAGCCGGGCGTGTTCATGATCCCCCAGATCCGCCGGGCGATCACGTACGCCGCGGCGGTGTTCTGGCCGAAGACGTCGACGATCGCGAGCAGCGGGAAGTCCGCGAGCCGCCAGGCGAGGTTCCGGCCCATCACTGGCAGGCCGATCGAGACGAGCTGGCGAACCATTCCGCCGTCGAGATAACGGCCGGTCGGGGAGACGGTGACCGGGAACGCCCCGACGACGGGCGCTCGGCCGAACACCAGCCCCGTCGCGAACGTCGCGGCGACGACGACGTTCGAGAGGACCGTCCCGATCGCCGCGCCGACGACGCCCATGTCGAGCCCGAATATCAACACGGCGTTGATCCCGACGTTCACGGCCGCCCCGCCCGCCCGCGCGAGCATCGCGGTGTAGGCGTCGTCCGCGCCGACGAGCGTCCGGCTGCCGATCAGGTTCAGCGCCGCAAACGGAACCCCCACCGAGACGACCCGCAGGTATCGACTCCCGAGTTCGATCGCCTCGGGGTCGTTGCTGATCAGGTCGAGTAGTCCCGTCGAAAAGGCCCACAGGCCCGCGGTGACCGGGAGGGTGAGAACGACGACCAGCAGGGCGCTCGATCGCACCGCCCGCCCCAATTCCCCATCGGCGTCCGCGCCGAACGACTGGGAGACCAGCGCGATCGTCCCGCCGGCGACCCCGCCGCCGACCGCGAAGGCCAGCCCCCAGTACGATCCCGCAAAACCCACGCCCGCGATCGCCCCCGAGCCGGCCGCGATCCCGACCATCGCCACGTCGACCGCGTTCTTCGACATCCGGGCGATACCCGTCACTACTCGTGGCCACGCCAGATCCGTGATCCGGCGCGCGCGGTGACGGTCGATCAGGCCGGCGCGCGTGAGCGCCAGCCCGACCCACAGAATGAGCACTTTGACGGGGTTCGAAACACGGCTCACAGAACTCGCCCAAACTAGCCGATTCGGCATCAAAGCCCTTGGTTACGCGGCAGTCGAGGCCGGTTTCAGGATGGCTCGCATTCCCACACGATGGATGGATACCCTAATGCTACCGCGTGCAGTACCGTCCCGATGATGACGGAACCCGAACAGGAGAAGAAGAAGGCGGTCGCGGTCTGTGACGGCTGTGGCGAACTGGTACCCGTACGTGTCTGGCCCGATGAGACGGTCCACCCCATCGGGTCCGAGGGAGGCTGTTGTGGGGAGACCGACTACCGGATCCTCGAGGACGGGAAGTCGGCCGCGGCGTTCGAGTGAGTCACTCCTCGTCGACCTCGACGTGCCCGCGGAGCCAGTCGGTCGCCTCGACCAGCGCCTCGGGATCCGTCCCCGACAGTTTGATGCGGTTTTTCCCTTCGGTCGCGGGGTAGCTCCCGACCGCCACGTCGAAGCGCTCGCGCACGCCCGCCAGCGCGTCGAGCATCGACCCCTCGGGTTGGGGTGTGTAGAGCGTTCGTGAGTCGGTTTCGCCGCCGAACTCGGCGGCTACCGACGAGAACAGCGCCTTCATTTCGTCGGGCACGCCCGGGAACGCATAGACGTTCTCGAGGACGCAGCCCGGACAGAGTCCCTCGGGGTTCAACAGGACGCGACTGCCCTCGGGCAGCGCGGCCCACGCGTCGACATCGATGTCGACGTCGTGGGCCGCCACCGTCTCCGGATTCGCGTCGCGGTAGGCCGCCACCGACTCGATGACGTCCTCGCGGGCGGTCTCGTCGACGACGAGGGCGCGGTCGAAGGCGGCCGCCAGCGCGTCGGCGGTGACGTCGTCATGGGTTCCGCCCAGCCCGCCAGTGACGATCACGGCGTCGAAGCGGTCGCTCCAGCGCTGTAGGACCTCGACGATGAGATCGTGATCGTCGGGGACGGTGAGGATGCGCGCGACGGTCGCACCCCGATCGGTCAGCTCGCCCGCAAGCCACGTCGCGTTCGTGTTCTGGGTGTCCCCCGCGAGCACCTCGTCTCCGACGGTGAGAATGGCGACTTCCATCGGGAGTACTGCGGTGACTCGCGACCAAAAGCCTGCGGTCGGCGGCAGGACCGTCGTCGACTACAGCGAGATATGCGAGGTCGAACTCGGGCCGCCGTCGCCGTCGTCGTCGCTCAGGCTCGGTCCCTCGTAGAGAAAGCGTGCGTCCTCGTCGGTGAGGTAGACCTGTCCGTCCTCGACCTCCGTCTCGACGGAGACGAGCGTGGTTTCGGCGGCTTCGCCGTTGTCGCAGTAGCCCGAACAGGTGTCGAAGCTCGACCCGTGTTTCGGACAGATCACCTCGCCTCCTCGGAGGACCGCGCCGACGCCCTCACGGTAGAGTTTCTGAGCCTCGTGAGTACAGCGGTTGACCCAGGCCTCGACGGCCTCTCGATCGGGATCGCCGCAGGGAACGAGCAGCACTTCGGTGTCCTCATCGTAGTTGTCCCGCACTGTAAAGAGCCATGTACCCTCCGCTTCGACCGTCTCGACGCTCGTCAGCCGGTGGCGATCGCTCATAACGGTGCGTGGGACGGGAGGGGTTTAGATATCTCGTTCCGACAGCGTCCCCTCCGTGGAGCGTTTCTGGCCCGGTTCCGTTCGCTACAAAACTCCGTTTCAATTGTAAATACCTTTAAAAAAATAGATACAACTTCTCAATTATATATTTGATAGTATAGTTATCCGAAAGGTTATTGTCAGTTAGCAATATATTTCGTGACATGGTCGAACCGGACACGATACGTCGGCTAGCAGAGGGATGGCGGTGATGGTTTCACGCGGAACGGTCGCTGCGATCGTTTTCGCAGTCGTCCTCGTGATGAGTGGGGGATGTACCGGATTGGGGGACGACGGCGACGAGACCGAGAGTGGACCGGAGTCGGACGGGAACGGTGCGGCCCAAGACGGGGTCGATCCCGCTGATGACGGTGGCAGTGGTTCTGACGAATCGTCATCCACCACAGAGGGATCTACCGAGTCCAACGAAACGGGCGATGAAGGGACGGTCGATAGTGATGAGTTGAACGAGGAGGAGGCTGCCGAAGAGAAGGACGAGGCTACGAACGAAAGTGAGGACACTGCGGTGTCCAGCGAAGGCGAAGGGGAAACGAACGGCCAGGATGATGACGGAGTGGACGAGGACGACGCTGCTGAAGGGGAGACGATGAACGAACCGGATGACCAGGAAACCTCCGACGAGACGGCACAGACCGCCGACGTGACTGCTTTCGAGGAGTCGCTCCGGGACGAGGGGATCGACGTCTCCAGTGTCGAGCAGGAGGGAGACACCCTCTCTCTCGGTTATGAGACGAGTCGTACCGACGAGGAGGTAGTGGAAGCGGAGGGTGCCATAGTCGCGGGATCGTATGCCGATCTCACGGGCGAGGGCTACGGGAGTGAGCGACTGGAGGCGACCATATATCATGCGACCACCGGCGAACGTATCGCCGACTACCACATCGAATCCGAGTGGGCAGAGCAGTACAACGACGGGGAGATCTCGTCGGCCGAGTACGAAGAGCGAGTCACAGCCACGATCGACACCCACGTCTGATTCGGCCATCCGATTCAAGCCGAACACAGGGACGATCCGCGAGTAGGATCCCCTTCGAATCCCGTCAGGGTTTAATAGATCCGTTGGAAACCGTCCCGTCCTCTCCCGTCGGATCTCCGTCTTTCTCTACCGTGGCATCCACCCTCGATTCGTATACTAACTACTACTGGTTGAATTGTGAATTGTTGCATTATATTTAATCCGGGATGATCTGTTGATCGATGTGGTGTCTTTGATGCCACAACAGAAAACGAATACAGCGGACGAGAGTGGGATCGGTCGGCGGACGGTACTCAAAACCGGAATCGCCGTATCAGCGGCAGTTATGGGTATTTCCGCGACGAGTCCGGGAATAGCGCAGTCGGAACTGAGCTTATCGCTTGACGTGGATGCAGAGGCGGAGACAGTTACCATCGTCAATAACGGTGATTCGGCGGTTGACCTCACGGGCTATCAGATGAACTTCGAGGCGGGCGGGGATAGCGAAGTCGACCAAACCCGTACGCTCGCGGGCGAGGTCATCATCGAGGCTGGTGACTCCGTGACAGTTGCGACGGGTGCGGGCGACGAGGGTGATGTGTCGCTTGAAGACCCGTATGAGGGCGAGGTCCTGAACAATGAGAATCCGGATGTGGTTGCGTTGTTGTCACCGGAAGGCAATGTAGTTGCTTCCACGGATGAGACCGGAAGCCCGGATGAGTCGGGTGACGAAGAGGACAGCTCAGGGGATGATGAAGGTCCGACGGAAGAGAATGGGGACGAGAACGAGTCGGAATCCGATGATTTAGAGGGTGAGTCGGACTCGGAGATCGAGGATGAAGACCAGGACAACGACGGAGATGACGGGACAGGTGATTCGGATGCGTCCTCAAATGAGGACTGCCCGGAAGAAGAACCAGAACCGGAGGACGACTGTCCTGAGGAAAAGCCGGAGCCGGAACCTGAGGACGATTGTCCGGACGAATAGAGAGTAAGTAACGAATCGTCACCAGATTCTTCTCTTTGTTTGGTCCTTATGACTGTCTTTCGACACGTCCGCTGAACTTCGAGTTATACGAATGGAAGAGTAAAAACCGACCCGAGCAGGCGCAAATCGAGTCGGATCGGAGTGGACTCGCCGGGATTTGAACCCGGGGCCTCTCCCATGCCAAGGGAGTGATCTACCACTGATCTACGAGCCCTCGCACTCCCCGCTATCCGGGGTAGAATCATAAACGCTTCGAACCCCGTTCGCATCCCTTCATCCGGCGGGAGTCGCAACCCTTTAGCCGCCGGGTGGACGATCTACGATGGGAACAGCACGGCCGCAAATCCGACTCGCCACGGGTTCTCATCTCGTGGCTTGGGATTGCGGTAGTGCACGTAACGTGCCGTCTGCGGTCTGTGCGGTTCCTATCCTCGACTATGGCACGAATGCATACACGCCGTCGCGGCTCGTCCGGTTCGGACAGGCCGGCGGCAGACGAACCACCGGAGTGGAGCGACGTCGACGAAAGCGAGATCGAATCGCGCGTCGTCGAACTCGCAGAACAGGGACACGACCCCAGCCAGATCGGTATGAAGCTGCGCGACGAGGGCGTCAAGGGAACCCCGATCCCGAACGTCAAGCTCGCCACGGACAAGAAGCTCGGCGAGATCCTCGAAGAGAACGACGCCTCGCCCGACGTTCCGGAGGACCTCCGGAACCTGATGGAGCGGGCGATCCGCCTGCGCGAACACATGCAGGACAACCAACAGGACGCCCAGAACAAGCGCGCACTCCAGAACACGGAGGCAAAAGTCCGACGGCTCGTCAACTACTACCGCGGCGACGAGTTGCCCGCGGACTTCCGCTACACCTACCAGAACGCCCAGGAAATCCTCGAATAATGGCCGTCACGGGTCGATCGGAACGCGATCTCGCCGCCCGCCTCGCGGACTCGGAGTTCGTCCGGGTAGCTCCGCGTGCAGAGGGCGAGTCGATCGCGGCTGCCGGAGTGCTCTTAGGAGCGCTCGCGGCCCGATCGATCCCGTTTCAGGCCCGCGTCGTCCCGCTTACCGAGGACCTGCCCGAAGAAGCGACCGTTCCGATCGGCTTTGCCGACGGGTTCGCGGCGGATCGCCCGGCCGGCGCGGTCGCGGCCGACCTCGCACGTGAACTCGACCACGACCCGGAGCCCGGTCTCGCGCTCGCGAGTCGGTTGCTCGGGGGCGACGACCCCGAGACCGATCTCGAACGACGGACCGGCGTGGGGATTCCCACGGCGGATCTGGCCGATGGACTTGCCCACTCGACGCTGTTTCACGCGAGTTTCTCGGGCGAGGAGACCGCGGCCGGCGCGGAACTCGCGGAACTCGCCGACGACGACCGGATGGTAGCCTCATTGGCCGCGCTCGACGCCGTCGGTTCGGAATCGGCGAGCGAGCGCGCCGCGACGGCGATCGAGCGGGCGCTTCGCCCGCACGCCACCCCCGAGGGTCCCTTCGAAACCGCGGAGGGGCTCGCGGACGTACTCGACTGTCTCGCTCGCGACGCGCCGGGGATCGCCCTCGCGCTCGCAATGGGTCACGACGTGCGGACGAGCGCGCTCGACGCCTGGCGCGCCCACTCGAAAGCGGCCCACAGTGCGATCCGCGAGGCCGACACGGGCCGGTATGACGGCCTGTTCGTCGCCCGTATCGCCGAGGGGCCGGTCGAGACGGTCGCCCGGCTCGTTCGGAACTTTCGCTCGCCCGAGCCCGTTACCCTCGTCGTCTCCGAGACGGAGGCGGGGGCGGCGGGCGACGAAGGGATCGGCGAGGCGATGGCCGGGGCCGCGGCGTCGATCGACGGAACCGGCGGGGGCACCCTTTCGCGGGGTGTTGCCCAGTTCGACTGCCCGCCCGAGGCGTTCCTCGAAGCGTTCAGGGAGGCAATGACATGAGACGAATCGAGATCCGAACGACACACGACGATCCCGCGCTCGTCGCGCGCTCGATCGCGCCGGACAACACACCGGAGATGGAGACGCGAACGGTCGACGAGCGGGTGGTAACGACGATCACGCGCGATTCGACGGGCGGCCTGCGGACGACGGCCGACGACTACGTCGTAAACCTCGCGGTCGCCGACGAGGTGGCACAGCTCTCAGACCGACAGACGACACCCAATCATGAGTGAACGATCAGTTTCCCGACAGCAGCAACAGAAGCGGTGGTACACCGTGCACGCCCCCGAGCAGTTCGACCGGGCGGAGCTCGGCCAATCACCTGCAAACGAACCGAACCAGCTCCTCGAGCGTAACCTCGAGACGACGCTCGGCGAGCTGACGAACAACGCAAGCGAGAACAACATCAAGCTCACGTTCAAGATCAACGACGTGGGCAGCGACGCCGCGTACACCGAGTTCATCAAACACGAACTCACGCGCGACTACCTGCGCAGCCTCGTGCGACGGGGCGCCTCGAAGATCGACGCCTACGTCACGGTGCTGACGACCGACGACTACCGCGTTCAGGTCCAGCCCGTCGCCTTCACGACCAAGAAGGCCGACCACAGCCAGGAACACGCCATCCGCAAGCGGATGATCGAGATGGTCGAGGAGGCCGGCGAGGAGCGCACCTTCGAAGGGCTCGTTGACAGCATCATCGAGGGACGCCTCTCGAGTGCGATCTACGGGGAGGCCAAGACGATCTACCCGCTTCGCCGGGTGGAGGTTCAGAAGCTCACCCTCGAAGCCCGACCCGAAGAGGTCGCAGAAGAGGAGGAAACGGCCGTCGACGTCGACGAAACGGACGTCGAGGCGTAACTCGGTCGCGTTCGCTACTTTTCGACGACGATCCGACCGATCATCCCGCCGCGTTCGTGGGGGATGCAGTAGTACTCGTGCTCGCCCGGCGTCTCGAAGGTGTGTTCGAACCGATCGCCGGTGTAGATCGATCCCTCGCGGTCGTCGTACCACGCCTTTCGAGCCGCGTTTTCGCCCTCGAATTCGCCGGTCGAAAAGAAGACCGCCCCCTCGGGCTGACCGCCGTCGTAGGCGGTGACGGTGTGGGCCCGCGAACCGGTGTTCTCCCAGGTCACGGTGTCGCCGACTTCGACGGTGTAGGCGTCGGGCAGGAACTCGTGGGCGCTCATCCCGATGTCGTGGCTCTCGGTCAGACTTGCGATGGCGGTACAGCCCCCTAAAGCGACAAGCGAGCCGCCGCCGACGGCAGCGAGGAACGCGCGCCGTTGCATACGATCGACTCGGATCCGGCGAGCCTATAGGCTGTCGGTCGCCGGTGTCGGGACGCGGCGACCCTGCATGCGCCCGATTCACAACGGATAAAAGTGCGGTGTGCGAGCGGGTGGTATGGACTTCGCGCCCCGTTTCGTCGGCCGGTTGGGGGTTGCCGACGCGGTCACGACGGGCAACGCCGCGCTCGGCTTTCTGTCGGCCGCGGTCGCGACGGTCGACGTGGCGCTCGCGGCGCAGTTCGTTCTGCTCGCGGCGGTTCTCGACGGTGTCGATGGCGTACTCGCCCGGCGCTACGGTGGCACGCGGGTCGGGCCATACCTCGATTCGCTCGCGGACGTCGCTTCCTTCGGCGTTGCCCCCGCCATGCTCGTGGTCGCGATCGTCGGCGACGACCTCGGCTCCGCGATCGAACGGGCCGTTGCCTTCGGGATTCCCGCGCTGTTCGTCGCGATGGCGGTCGTCCGACTGGGGCTGTATACGGCCTACGACGCGACCCGCACGACGACCGGCGGCGTGCCGAGCACCCTCGCGGCGACCACGCTCGGAGCGGCGGTACTCGCGGGGGTCGAGACCCCGGCAGCGGTGCTCGCGATCACCGCCGCGTTCTGTTATCTGATGGTCTCGCCCATCGAGTATCCCGACCTGCTCGCCCGGGACGCGCTGTTGATGGGCGTCGTTCACGTGCTCGCCGTCGTGATTCCCGGGTTTCAGGGCGGGATGTTCCCCGTTGCGCTGTTGACGTTGTCGCTCGCGTACCTCCTGTTGGGGCCGTGGCTCTACTGGGGCGAGGCGGAACGCGATGGGGAAGGGAAACGCTCATAGGCCGTTCGGCCGCACCTCACGGTATGAGCGAGGACGCCCCCGACGAAAGCGAGGAGGTTCCCTCCGACGAGGCCGAGGAGGCGGCGTCGGGCGAGGAACCCGAAGAACAGCCCGACGACGAGCCAGCCGAGGCCGACGACGCCGAGGAGACCGGTGGCACCGACGGTGAGGAGAGCGATGCGGCCGAGGAAACCGAGGCGATCGACGAGAGCGCCACGGACGAACAGGAGGAGGACGACGACACCGAGGACGACGAGGCGGATGCGGAGGACGGCGACTCCGATGCGGCCGAGGACGACACGGAAGGGGAGGAGTCGACCGAGCTGATCGAGCCCCTCACCGAGGAGACGCTTTCCGAGCGCCTCGACGGCGCGGAGGCCGCCCTGGAGGAGGCCGAAACCGAATCGGACCTCGACGACGTTTCGGCGACGCTCGTCTCGATCGGCAACGACATCGAGGAGGCCGACCTGCCCGAACCCGACGAGGGCGACGGAGACGACGAGGACGCAGACGACCCCCAGGAGGCGCTCGAATCGCGCCTCTCGAACCTGCAGGACGAACTCGAATCCCAGCGCGGACCCTACAGCGAGGACGTCATCGAGGGGATCGAGGAGGCCGGAACGACCATCGAGGAGACCCGCTGGACCGAGGCGGGCGAGGACGAACTCGTCGCGCCCGTCCGGGAGTTCGTCGAGCGCGAAAACGAGATCCTCGGAACCGACCTCGGCCTCGACGGGGAGGAGCCCGCGAGCCTCGTTTCGACCCTCGAGACCGCCGCGGCGGCCGTCGGCGACGCCTCGCTCGATCCCGACGAGGACGAAGAGGAGATCGCCCAACTCGTCGAGGCGGTCGAGGAACTGCAGTCGGGACTCGACGCCGCCGAGGGGTGGGACGACCTGAGTACGCGTGAGAAGCTCACGGCCCACGGCTTTTACGACGTGCTCGACCACCGCAAGGACTACCCCCCCGAGTGGCACGCGATCAAGGTCTACGAGAAGCGCGGCGAGCCCGAGCCGATCCTGCTCGCGCTCGACCAGCTCAACTCGGAGTTCATGGAGCGCCACTGCGTCGAGTCGCTCACCCGGATGGGATCGGTCGAAGCCCTCGACGTCATGACCCAGCGCGCCCAGAAGCGCAATAAACCCGCGATCAAGGCGCTCGGCAAGATCGGGAGCGACGAACCCATCGAGATGCTCACGGAATACGCGGGCTCCGACGGCGACCCCAAACTCCAGCTCGTCACGCTGAAGGCGCTCGGGGAGGTCGGGAGCGAGGAGGCCACCCAGGCCGTCGCCGACCGGCTCACCTCCGAGAACCCCGAGGTCCGGAGTGCCGCCGCCCGCTCGCTCGGGCTGATCGGCGACACCCGTGCGATCTCGCCGCTGTCGGACGTGCTCGAAAACGACGAATCCGATACGGTGCGCGCCAGCGCCGCATGGGCACTCAACCAGATCGGAACGCAGGACGCCCTCGATGCGGTCGAGCCGTACGCCGACGATCGCGCCTTCCTCGTGCAGGCTGAAGCCGAGAAAGTCGCCTAAGACCGAGAAACGTTTTTATACAGAGAGGGAACCAGACGGCGCGTGTCACGGGCACGTCCCCTCCTCGTCTGTCTGCTCGTCATCGCCTGTCTCGGTGTCGCGAGCGTCGCCGCCGCGCCGGCCGAGCCGACTCTCGTCGAAGTCTACCCCAACACCAACCACGACGGCAACGCCGGCGAGTACGTCGTCATCGACTTTCCCGACGGAAGCGATCCCTCGGCGTTCTCGCTGACCGACGGGGAGACGACCACGCCGCTCGGCAACGGAACCGTCTCCGGGCCCGTCGCGTTCTCGCGCTCCCCGGAGATCACCCGCGAGAAGGTCGACGTCCCGGTCTTCGAACTCCCCGAACACTTCGCGATGGCCCAGTCGGGCGAGACGATCCGTCTCCATCGTGGCTCCGAACTCGTCGACGAGACGACCTACGAGCGCGCGTCCCCGAGCGAGCGGTGGGTGCTCACGGACGCCGGCTGGGAGTGGCGGGCGCGCGGTGCGACCGCGTTCGAGGCGCGCGATCACTCTGCGGAGCGGGCGACGGCCTTTGCCCTGCCCGACTCGCCCGAGGTCCCGATCGAGACTCTCGCGAGCGCCGACGAGCGCCTCTATCTGGCGGGCTACTCGTTTCACTCCGAACCCGCGAGCGAGGCGCTCATCGCGGCCCACGACCGGGGCGTCGAGGTACGCGTGCTCGTCGACGGGACGCCCGTCGGCGGCCAGACCGAGGCGGAGGCCGATGCCCTCGATCAGCTCGTTGAGGCGGGGATCGACGTCAGGGTCTTCGACGGCCCCGCGACCCGCTATCGGTTCCATCACCCCAAATACGCCGTCGTGGACGACCGGGCGCTCGTCCTCACGGAGAACTGGAAGCCGACCGGAACGGGCGGGGGATCGAGTCGCGGTTGGGGCGTCGTGGTCGACGACCGCCGGACGATGGTCGGGAGCATCAACTGGAACGCGAACTCGGTCGAGAACAACCGCGAAGTGGCCGTGATCGTCGATAGCGAGGGGGTAGCGAGCCACTTCGCGGCGGTTTTCGATGCCGACTGGGGTGGCGAGAGCGAGGGATCGATCCCCGTCGGGATCGGCCTCGGGGTCGCCGCCGCGGTCGGCGTCGCGGTGGTAGTCGGCTCGCGCGTGCTCCGGTTCGAGGGTTAGCCGTCCGTGGCCGTCTCGGCGCTCGAGAGTGCCTCGTCGATCTCGGCCTCACCCATCTTCTCGACGAGCGCGTCGAGCACTTGCTCGCGCATTCCCGCGACGAACTTGATCGATCCCACGACGAGGTGACCGCCGCCGGAGACGCCACCGCCGTCGATCTCCTCGACCAGTTCGCTCACCATCTGGGGGATGTCGAGGCGAACTCCATCGGAACGGAGGACGGCGAAGTCGGGGCCGTAGCCGATCGTGATGACGGGGTCGCCCGTCTCCTCGACGACCCGGTCGTGGATCTCGCCGGTCGTTGTACCGGGTGCGGGGAACGTAAAGCGGTGGGCGTGGTTCTCGACGTCGATCCGACAGAGGTGTGCGCCGTTGTCCAGCCGATCGCGCTCGAGATGCGGCATGGCAGCCTCGAGCTGGTCGTCGATGTCGCGCCGGGCGCGCTCGGCGAGGAAGTCGACGAGCTCGGCGTGGCGGTCAGTGTCACTGCCGACGTCGAGGACGTCCGCGATGAGCGACCGGCCGGCGCTGTAGCGCAGCCAGTGGGCGGCGTAATCGAGCGCCTCGCTGACGTCCTCCAGGTCGGCCTCGTCGTAGCCCTCCTCGCGGGCGAGGTCGAGGTACTGCTCCATCGCGTCGGCCTTCGAGCGGTCCGCGATGCCCGCGACCGCGGGGACGTGCCGGAGCTCGTCGGTGATCGTCGGGTCGATCATCCGCGCGAGTTCGACACAGAGCATTCCCGTGGTGATGCGGTAGTCCTCGCCGTGGAGATACGGGTTGACGTGGGCCGCAAGCAGGTCCTCGACGGCCTCGGGGTCGGGGTGGTGGTGATCGACGGCGGCGATCGGGATGTCGTAGTGGGCGAGCGTCTCGTAGGCGGGTACGTCCTCCTCCGTACTTCCGTTGTCGAGCATCAACAGGAGGGGGAGCTTCTGGCCGTGGCGCGCGCGGTCGCCGAGCGAGTAGTTCAGATCGCGCGTGGCGTCCTCCATCTCGTAGAAGGGCGCCTTGCTCGGGAGGCGCTTCAGGAGGTGCTGGGCGGCGTCGTCGTCCTCGTGGACCTCCGCGATGAAGCGCTCGATGGCGAGCGCGACGGGCACCGCGGCGCACATCCCGTCGCCGTCGGCGTGGTGGCGCATCCGGATCGGGCGGCCTTCGAGGACCGTTCGCCGGATCAGCCGGGCGACCTCTTCCAGCCCCGAGAGCATCGGGTCGAGGGCGGGCCACTCGATGAGGGGCTCGATCTCGTGGGGCTCGGCACGCTCGGCGAGGGCTTCGCCGAGGCGCTCCTCGGCGGCCGTCCTCGTCTCGCCCTCGAGCGTCGAGAGGGTCTCGACCTCGACCTGCCGGGCACCTTCGCGCTCCTCGACGTCCCCGGAGACGTGGACGATGTCGCCGACTTCCACGTCGGGATGGGCACGCACGCCCGCGGACTCGAAGGCGGTACAGGGCACGATCCCGCTTTCGTCGCGCACCTGGAAGATCGTCGGGCCGCCGGTCTGTTTGATCTGGACGACCTCGCCCTCGATGTGGGTCGACTCGCCGGTCGCGAGGTCGCTCGTCTGGGTCGTCTCGTAGCTGTGCTCTACCTCCTCGACCGTCGCCGATTCGGGGTCGATTCCGGTCGGAGAGAAGGCGACGTCGCCGTTCTCCCGGACCTGATCGAGCGTCACGACCAACCGATCGCCGACCTCGTAGTCGGCCTCGGAGTCGAGTGCCGATTCGTGAACGAGGCCGGAGACCTCATCGGAGAGATCGACGAAGACGCCGTATTCGACGACGCCGTTGATCGTTGCGAGATAGCGGGTATCGGGGTCGAGGTCCTCGACCGTACACGCTACACGTAGCTCGTGGACGACCGGATCGTCGCTTGCGAGCCCGGAGTTCGCTGTCATTGACCCCCTTTTGTGGGCGCCCGGTTTAACCGTTATCAAGCGCGCTCGGGGTTTCGCAACCATTAGTACGTGCCGGCGGCCAGATGGGATATGGGACTGTTCCGGTCGCTGTTTCGCCCCAGCGAGATCATCGGCATCGCGGCCGACACCCTCGAGTTCGCCCTTTCGGCCTCCGAGGAGACCCATCCCGACGAGTACATGGGGTTCCTCCGGGGTGAGGACGCCCGCTCGCTCGGGCTGGACCGGGACGGGACGGTCATCACCGACGTGCTCGTGATTCCCGGGACCGAATCCGGGCCGACGAGCGCCACCGTGCGAACGAACATGATTCCCAACGACCGCAGTGCCGTGGGCTCGATACACTCCCACCCGAACGGTGTGCTCGAACCCAGCGACGCCGATCTGGCGACATTCGGCCGTGGAACGGTCCACGTCATCATCGGCGCACCCTACCGCCGGAACTGCTGGAAGGCGTTCGACTCTTCGGGAGAGTCCCGCGAGCTGGAGGTGGTCGACGTCTCGCTGCCCGAGGAGCGGTTTTTCGACTTCGACCAGCAGGACATCGACCGTGAACTCAAAGCGGAGGACCGCCCGCGATGGTGAGGGCGCTCGCACAGGGTACGTTCGACCTGCTACACCCGGGCCACGTCCACTACCTCGAGGAGGCCGCCCGGATGGGCGAGGAGCTGTACGTCATCATCGCCCGCAGCTCGAACGTCACCCACAAGGATCCCCCGATCCTCGACGGCCGCCAACGCCGGGATTTGGTGGGGGCTCTCGACGTCGTCGACCGGGCGCTGTTGGGCCACGAGTCGGACATCTTCGTCCCCATCGAGGAGATCGACCCCGACGTGATCGTGCTCGGTCACGACCAGCACCACGACGATCGGGCGATCGAACGGGCGCTCGACGAGCGCGGCGTCGACTGTTCGGTGCGCCGGGCCTCGCCGCGCGAACCGGCCTACGACGAGGAACTCCTCTCGACGGGCCGGATCATCGACCGGGTCTGCGAGGAACGCTGCTAACGGACTTTTTTACGGCTCGGGTGCGCTTCGCGTCGTTCGAAAGAGCGCTTTGCGCTCTTTCGTGATGTGGCCGGAAAGCGGAACTTTCCGGCTGCCTGCCGGACGTAGTCCGGCAATGACGAGAGACGCAAAGCGTCTCTCGGACCACACCGCTCGCCGCAAAAACCTCCACTAAAAAAGCCGGCACGGCTCCGCCGCGCCGGCCCGCCACCGCGCATCCAGTAGCAGCTTGACCACTGCTCTCGCATCCGGTGATACGTTGAAGTAAATGTCGCGCGTATCGGGACCCGTGTTCCGAGCCATCCTCCCCGAAGGCGAGTTCGACTGTGCGAGCTACGAGCAGACCGACCAGGGCGTCGAGCTCTACACCGAGGACGAGGAGCTGATCGCGTTCGTCCCCTACGCGAACCTCGTCGCGATCCTCAACGAGGAGATCGAGTCGACCGAGGACCGCTCGGTTTTCTAGAGCGTCAGGCCGCGAATAGCGATTTCATCGCCCTCCTCGACGCGGCCGATCACCCGACCGTCAGTGTCACTAGCCAGCGCCTTGGCCGTCCCGTCGTCGGGAACCGCCGCGACGAAGCCCGTCCCCATGTTGAAGGTGCGGTGCATCTCCTCGTCGGAGACGCCCGCCGACTGGACGAACTCGAAGACCGGCTGGGCCGGACAGGGATCGTCGATGACGTAGGTAAAATCGCCGAGACGGTCGAGGTTCGTCCACCCGCCGCCGGTGACGTGGGCTGCACCACGAACGCCGTGGGCACGCATCGGCACCAAGAGATCGGTATAGATCCGGGTAGGTTCTAAAAGCGCCTCGCCGACCGTCTCGTAGCCCCCGTACGGGAACTCCTCGTCGTAGCCCCCCTCACGGGTCGCGGCCTCGCGGGCCAGCGTCAATCCGTTCGAGTGGATCCCCGACGAGGGCCACCCGACCAGCGTGTCGCCCGGCTTTGCCTCCCCCTCGAAGATCGCCTCCTTGGGAGCCAGCCCCGCACAGGTCCCCGCGAGATCGAGCCCCCGGACGACCTCGGGCATCACGGCCGTCTCGCCGCCGACCAGCGCGATCCCCGCCGTCTCGGCCCCCGCTGAAAGCCCCTCGCCGACCTGCTCGGCGGTCGCCTCGTCGGGTTCGTCGACCGCGAGGTAGTCGACGAACGCGACCGGTTCGACGCCCGCCGCGATCAGGTCGTTTGC
The DNA here is from genome assembly GCF_003697815.1 of Halalkalicoccus subterraneus. NCBI lineage: Archaea > Methanobacteriati > Methanobacteriota > Halobacteria > Halobacteriales > Halalkalicoccaceae > Halalkalicoccus > Halalkalicoccus subterraneus. Next base: position 54,618 of record NZ_RDQG01000007.1, read on the forward strand.
GTTCATCGCGATGCAGTCGATCCCGACGGTCGAGTAGTCCCCGAGGGCTTCGGCGACCAACAGTTTGGTGCCGACGCCGTCGGTCGCGAGCGCCAGATAGCGCTCGCCGATGTCGAGCAGGCCCGCGTAATCGCCATCGGACTGTCCGACCGCCGAGACCAGCGCCGCCGTCGCGGCCTCGCTGTCGGCGATGTCGACGCCCGCCCCCGAGTAGGTCAGCCCCTCCTCGTCGTTTTCGTCTTCGCTCATGGCCGAGAGCGCGTACGGTGCGGGCAAAAGCCCACCGTTTCGATCCCCGCCCCGACAGGCGTTTGCCCCTTAGGCCCCTTCGTCCCGTATGGGACGACGCACGCTCGCGGTCCTCCTCGGAGTCGTCGTTCTGGGGGGATATCTCGGTGTTGCTTACCTCCTCTACCGTGGTCTGGTGTTCGTCGTCGGCGGGCTCGACCCGATCACGCTGCTTGTGGCGCTACTCGTTGGCACCTTCGTTTCTGGCTACCTGAGCTACCGCTTCGGTACGCGGGGCCTGCTTCGAAGTCTCGACGCCCGCCCCCTGGGACGCGATCGTGCGCCCCGCCTCCACGGGCGGATCGACGCCCTCTGTGAGTCGATGGAGCTCGACCGCCCCGCGGTGTTCGTGGCGTCGTTGGGCGCGCCCAACGCCCTCGCGATCGGGAGCTCGCGACGGGGCGCGCTCGTCCTTGACGTCGGGCTGTTCGAGCTACTCTCGGCCGACGAACTGACGGGGATCGTCGCCCACGAACTCGCCCACATCGAGCGCGACGACGGGCTGGTCCGGACGCTGGTCTACGCGTCGGTCCAGACCGCGCTCGGCGTGGCGCTCATCGTCGCGGCGCCCGTCATACTGGCGCTCACGGGACTCGGCTACGGACTCACGCTGATCACCGGTCGCCGAGACAACCTCGCGTTGCGTCTACGAGCGGCCCTCGGTGCGGCCGTCGGCCTCGTCGTGTTCGTGCTCACGGCGCTTGCACGCGCACGCTCGCGTCGCCGGGAGTTCGCCGCCGACGACCGGGCCGCGACGATCACGGGCGATCCGCTCGCGCTCGCGCGGGCGCTCCGGCGGATCGAACGCGCCTCCCAGCCCCGCATCGGCCCGTTTCGCATCCCGGTCGAGCGTGAGGAGAGCGCGGTAGAGCGGGTGCTTTCAACTCATCCCGCCACCGACGAGCGCGTCGAGCGGCTGGCTGAGCGGGCGAACGGACACAGGATCCCGGTCGAATGAGTTCGCTCGATCAGAAGAAGAGGACCGTGGCCGCCCCGAGCGCGAGCGCGAGACTCACTACGAACGTGAGCGCGAAGACGGGCAGGCTCCACGAGAGGACCGTCTTGCCGTCGAGCGGGCCGAAGGGGATCATGTTGAACGCCGCCAGTAGGAGGTTGATTCCGACGCCGTACAGACCCAACCGGAAGACGAACTCGACGGGGACCAGAAGCAGCGGCGCGAACAGCAGTGCAAGCACGAGGTTCGTCACGGGACCGGCCACCGCGATCAGCCCGTTCTGGCGCTTCGTGATCCGACCGCGGTGATACACCGCGCCGGGGGCCGCGAAGATGAACCCGGCCATTGCGCTTACGACCGCGAGTCCGAGCATGCTGTAGTCGGCCCGGAACGCCGCCCGTTGGCCGAAGCGCACCGCGACGACCTTGTGGGCGAGTTCGTGAAGCAGGAACCCGACGCCGGCGGTGAGCATGCTGATGAGCAGGAGCGGAAGGAACCCGCCGCGCTGGACGCCGGCCGCCCCGCCGGCGAAAAACAGCGCGAACGCGACTCCGAGAGCGACCCACGCGATCAGGAGGTCCTTGATCTCCCGATCACCGAAGCGGATCCCGCGGATCGCGCTCATGTGAACGCCCCCCAGATGAGTTCAGCACTGTTTCTCGCGCCCTCGATCATCAAGTCGCCGATCGCGCCCACGCCACCGATATCCGTGGCGAGCCACGGCAACACGACCAGCGGGAACAGCAGCGTCGCGATGATGCTCCCGACGTTCGTCGCGGCGACGACCGCGATCAGCCGGAACAGCGGCACGTCGAGCATCCGTTTGAGTAGGTCCGGAATCGGGCTCTCCTCGTCGGCGAGGATTTCGTTCAGTTGCCCGATATCGGCGACGTTCACCTGCTGGTAGCGCAGTTCGACGTAGCCCGCGAACCAGCCCGGTGCGAGCAGGGGGTTGACGCTGGTCATCCAGGCGATCGCGCCGCCGACGGTCGCGCTCGGCCAGTGTGCGCCCGCGAGCTTCGCGAGCGCGAACGCGAAGGCGCCGTTGAAGAGGAACCACGCCGCAAAGACCCGCAGCAGGAAGTCGTTCTGTGTGCCGGCCATCACGAGCAGGAAGAAGAAGGCCAGAAACGCGAGCGCGATCAGGAAGCCGACGGCCTTGTAGATCGAAAATCGGCGTCCCTTCTGTTGCCCGACGAGCGATTCCATCGGCGGCAGGCTCTCGGGGTTCGCCAGATAGCGCTCGATCCCCTCCCGATGGCCCGCGCCGACGACGGCGAGCACGTCGTGGCCCCCGTCGCGGAGCGCGAGCAGCTTGTGGGCGATGTAGGCGTCGCGCTCGTCGATCAGCGCCTCGGCCCCGCCCGGGCTGAATCGACGGAACTCCGCCATCATCGCCGTCACCACGTCGGCATCGGTCAGCTCCGACATGTCGAGTTCCTCCTCCTCGCCGGAGCCGAAGCCGAACAGGCCCAAAAACAGGCTGCCGACGAGCTTGAGCTTCTCGAGCAGCGTCATCCGCGCCCAGAAGCGCTGGATGGTCGTCTGGATCTCCCGGTCCACGAGTGCGACGCCCAGCCCGAGCCCCTCGGCCGTCTCGACGGCCGCACGCATGTCCGCACCCGGTTCGATGTCGAAACGTTCGCCCAGCCGGGTCTGGACGTACGAGAGCATCCAGTAGGCGAGGAACTGGAAGACGGTGTTGCCCCGAAGCAGGTCGCCGGCGTCGAGATCGTCCGGGAGATCGCCCTTCAGCTGGCGATAGCGTCCCTCGTCGAGTTCGACGGCGACGACGTCGGGGCGCTCGCGCTCGATGGTCTCTTCGACCTCGGCGACGCTGTCGGCGGAGATGTGGGCGGTGCCGACGAGGCGGATCGAACCCTCGGCCGCCTCGCGTGGCACCTGCCGATCGGTCATCATCCCTCATTGTCGGTCCCGGTTTTTATACTGTCGGTTGTTCCGCGATCAGCACCGATCACCGCTGACCGCAGCCACCGATTTTTTGACGAACTCCTGTCGACCCAGTGGTGTTTCAGGGCTATCGGACAGATGGATGGGTTCATACGTATCCGTGCGAACGTATCCGACGAGACCATGGTTTCGCCAGGCGAGCTACGAGTGTTGCTCGAGCTTTCGGACGGAGAGGGGGAGTTCACGCCGGAGACGGGATCCGGCGGCGCAGTCAACTATCCGGCGGCACAGCGCCTGCTCGACGAGCGCGACGGGTCGGTTCTCGCCGTGCTCGAGCGCTTCGAGCGGCGCGGGATTCTCGCGGGCGAGTTCGTCTCGAAGGTCTACAGCTGCCCCGAGTGCGAGACCCAGGGCATGCAGTACACCACGGCCTGTCCGGCCTGTGAATCGGCTCACGCCGTCAAGGCGTCCCTCGCCGAACACCGGATCTGCGGGTTGACCGCCCCCGAATCGGAGTTCGAGGACTCGGAGGGGCTGTACTGTCCGGAATGCGAGATGGCCATCGATAGCGGGGAGCTCGAACGGAGCGAGCAGTACCTCTGTCGGGAGTGTTCGGAGACCTTCGACGACCCCGACCACCGGCTGTGGTGTCGGGACTGTCTGTACATGTTTCCGCCCGAGGAGACTATCGAGCGCGCGCTCTACCGGTATCGGATCACCGAGGACGGCCGCGAATGGGCCGAGCGCCACCACGATGCCCGCGAGGCCGCCGCCGACATGCTCGAGGAGCGCCGCTTCGAGGTGAACGTCGACGTCACCGCCGAAAGCGAGGGGACGACCTACCCGGTTCACGTGTTCGCGAAGGATCCCCTGCTCGGCGAGCGCCGCGTCGTCGCGCTCGCAGAGCGACCGACCGAGGAGACCGTCGACGCCTTCTGCGATCTCGCGCGCGAGGTCGGTGCCCTGCCCATCGTCGTCACGACGACCGGTGCGGTCTCGGAGGCGGTCGCGCAGCGCGCGAACACCTCGGAGCTAACGCTGCTTTCGGCCCATCCGGACGGCACCCTTGACAGCGACTACGAGGTCGGTGAACGTGGGCCACGCGGCCAGTCGCTGTTCAGGCGACTCACCTCCGCGATGGACGTTCCCGCCTGGAAGGGTCAGAACTAACCGTTAGCGCCTGCCGTTCTCGCCGGCCAGTGCCTCCTCGCGCAGTCGCTCGCCGCGATCGCTTCCGACCGTCAGTTCGGGGACGCCGACCGGTGTGCGCTCCTCGTCGATCGCGACGTAGACGAAATACGACTCGGTGGTCTTCTCGGCGTCCCCGGTTCGGAGGTCCTCGCGGAAGGTCTGGAGGCGGACCCTGACGCTCGACGTGCCGGCCGCGTAGACGTACGCTTTGATCAGCGCGACGTCCCCGACCTGGATCGGGCGCTCGAAGTCCACCCCATTGATGTGGGCGGTCACGCAGGACTCGCCGGCGAATCGCATCGCACTCATCGCACCGATCTCGTCCATCCACTTCAGGACGTTCCCGCCGTGGGCGGTTTGGAGGCTGTTGGCGTGGTTGGGCTGGACCATCTCACGGTTCTCGATGAAGGTTCCGAGCAGATCCATACGCCGGCTTGTGGGGGCGGAAAGATGAGCCTGCTGTATCGAACGAGGGACCACGCTTATCGGCGTCCCCGACCTTCGGTCGGCCATGAGCCTTGCCGTCGAAACCCCGGATCCCCCCGAGCTCGGCGCACAGAACCCCGCGGAGTACGACGACGTCGACGGGGTCGGCGTCGAGGACTACCGCCGCGAGGAGCTGGAGGGGTTCCTCGCGGACGGGGCGTGGGCCGACGCCTTCGAGGAGTGGGCCGCCCACACCGACCTCGACGAGGCGGAGTACGCGGTCGCCGAGGAGTTGGAGCTCATTCGGGAGTTCGACTTCTTCTGGGACGACTTCGCCGATCGCGTGGGCTATCACGCCCCCGGTCTGCCCGAGGACTGGCGCGAACGAGAGCTCCACCCCGAGCTCGATTCCTGGAGCACCGTCTCCTCGATCAACGCCTCGCTCACCGAACTCGGCCAGATCGTGAGTGACGTGCTCAAGGAGGAGTACGTCGACTGGGAGGCGAGCTACGAGGCACCGGACGATCTCCCCGATTTCTGAGGCTACTCGCTCCCCAGATGGTCCGCGGGACGCCGCGGGTTCGAAAGCGAACCCGAGCGGAAGGCTCTGACGGACCGATCGACGGATTCAGACGCCGAATTCGTGGAGCACCACTCGGGCGATCGGACCGGGCCACACGCTCGCAGGGGAGATCCCGAGCACGCGCGAGAGTGCGTTCGGCTCGGTATGGGGACCGATTCGGGCGACCGTGATCCCGTCGACGTCGATGGCAGCCGATAGATCCGCCCCAACGAACCGGGTTCCGAGGAGTTCGATCAGCTCCGAAACCGTCCCGAAACTCCGGAGGACGGTGATCGAGCCCCGAATCGAGTCGACGCCGATCGTGAGGTGCTTGCCCGACCCGCTGACCGAGATCGAGTGACCCTCGACAGTGATCTCGAGATCCGCCTCGACTGCGAGCGCCCGCACCATCAGTCCCGTTCTCGGGTCGCGATCCGGAGGGTGCCGTCGACCCGCCAGTGGGCGTAATCGGCGTCCTCGCCGGTCTTGTTCGGAACGTCGATCTCCATGTCCTCGAACTCGTAGGTGATCTCGGCGCCCCGTCCCGTCAGGCGGTCGTAGAGACCGATCGCGAGCTCGGGCCACGTTTGGGTCTCGTCGACTCGGTCGCGTCGGTCGTCGCTACTCATGGCGCTCGCTACGGGCGGAACTCACCTTATAGTTCGGATCTACTCGATACGACGGGACGAGCGGCGGGTTCGCCCATCTGAATGGATCTACGGTGTGGACACGTACCCCACTATCGCCGGAATCGTCTACGAGATGTGATCGAACTGGACGGTCTCCTCGACGACCAGCGACGGCGAGGCTTCGAGATCGACGAACTCCGTCGCATCGGCCTGCACGCGTTCGCCTTCGGGCGATTCGAACGCCGCCGCGAGCTCCTCGGTGGAGTCGAAGTACAGCTCCACGATCCCGTCGTAGCTCGCCTTCTCGGGATCGCGCGGCGTCGACGTCACGTATTTCCGTAGGTTCGGGAGCTGCCCCGCGATTTCGGCGTGCTCGCCCGTCCAACGCGCTTTGAACTCCTCGTGGCTGAGACCCTCCTCGCGCAGGAGCAGTTGGACCATCTTGATCATATGGAATTCTCACGTCCCGCCGATTTCGACCTGTCGGTTTTCGCTACGGTTATGCGTGTGCGCTCCGTTGTCACGTCTATGTTGACACGCACCGAACTCAGAACGCCACAACGGCGCGAGTGCGAGCGTTGCGATCGGGAGGAGGTATGGGACGCGGCCGACGGCTGCTGGCGGATCACCACCGACGACGGCGAACGACGGACCGGAAACAGCCACTGCATCCACGAGTGGGACATCGACGGCACCTTTCGTTCCTACGAGTAGCGTTCGACGACCGGCCTCGTGATTACTCAGCGCAGTTCCGATAGCACCGACAGCGCGCCCGCCGAATAGCTCCCCTCGATGACCTCGTCCGCGGCTGCCTGCGCCGCCTCGTCGGCGTTGGCCACCGCGAACGACCGGCCGGCGACCGCGAACGTCGAGACGTCGTTCTCCGAGTCCCCGATCGCGACGAACTCTTCGACCGGGCGATCGAGCGCCGCACAGATCTCCCGTAGCCCCTCGCCCTTCGAGATCGCGGGGTCCTTGACGTGATACGCGTAGCCCGTGTCGACGACCTCCAGCTCGTACTCGGCGGCGATCTCTTCGAGGGGCGCGAGCGGCGAGGCGCGGTTGACGGCGACTTCAGTCTCGCGCCAGCGGTTCACCAGATCGCTCTCGCCCCAGCCGAGATCGTAACCCGCCTCGCGGTACTCCCGGGCGACTTCGTGGGGCGCGCTCGCGTCGCCCGTCACCCGCACGTCGTCGTCCGCGAGGACGACCCCGCCGTTCTCCGCGATCACTAGTGGTGGAATTCCGATGAACTGACAGAGCGCGACGGGGTAGGGAAACGCCTTGCCCGTCGCAATCACGACCGGTGCGGGCCACTCGCGGAGCGTCTCGAAAACGTGGGGATCGACCGAACTCGATCCGTCCCCGCGCGTGATGGTACCGTCGATATCGACGACGATGGGTGGGGTCATAGTTCCCTCTCGTATGCCGAGGGATAAACTGACGACGATCCATCGCCGAATTGTCTATCAACATCAACGGTTATATTCTTCGACTATGTGGTGGGAGTAGATGACACGCAACACGATCATGACGGCGATCGGGGGCCTCTCGGTCGCGCTGTTGGTTGCGGCGGCGGCAGGAACGTTCAGGCTGTTTTCGTATCTCGGCGCGTTTTTCATCCTCGCGTCGTTCGCGGCGGCGGCGATCGAGCGCGATGCGAGAGAGTTCGATCTCGCGCCGTACACCGGGCTGATCGGCGGTCTCGGGGCGTTGTTTCTGGTCGGGCTGACCGGGATCTGGCTGACGTGGTCGCCGGGGACGACCGAGTTTACTTACCTGTTGGGCCTCCCGATCCCGACGTTCTTCTACGTCCTCTTCCTCTGGGCGCTCCCCCTCGCCGGGGCGATCTACTACTCGGTGATCTTCGACCGGATCGGCGGCGACGCGGTCGTCGAGGCGATCATGACCGACGCCCGCGAGGCACAATCGGAGGGGTCGTTCCCGCTGGTTCCCCGGCGGGTTGATTCCGAACCCGAACGAAGCGAGCGGGGTGAGCCGACCGATGACTGACCTCTCGACCCTCCTCCCGCTCCAAGAGGGGATCCCCGTCGCCGACGACCCCGTGATCCTCGCGTTCGGCGCGGTCTACCTGCTGGTGGTCGTCCTGATCGGCATCTGGGGCTACCTGCGGACGACGACCACGGGCGACTTCCTCATCACCGGCAAGTCCATCGGCACGTGGGTGCTCGCGATGACTGCCTTTTCGGTGATTCAGTCGGGCTTCGGTTTCGTCGGCGGCCCGGAACTCGTCTACGAGTTCGGTATGACCGGTATGTGGATCTTCTTCAGCGCGCCGCTCGGCTTCCTGATTACGTGGGTCCTGCTCGCGAAACGGATGCGTCTCTTGGCCGATATCCGGAACGTCCTCACGCTCGCGGACGGGATGTACGTCCGCTACGAGAGCGACGCGGTCCGCGGGCTGACCGGACTCGCGGTGGCCGTCGGCGTGATCGCGTATCTCGCGACCAACCTCGCCGCGCTGCAGTACGTCATGCGCGCGATCTTCGGCGTTCCCGTCATCTGGGGGCTGCTCGGTGGCGCCGCCATTTTGCTCGCCTACAGCATGCTCGGCGGGATGATCGCGGGCGTCTGGACGGACTTCCTCCAAGCCATTACGATGATCATCGGCGCGGGGTTCGTCCTTGCGTACGCGCTCTCGTTCGGCGGCGGGATGGAGGGGATCTCGCGGAATCTCGCAAGCGCGAATCCCGACCTGATCTCGCCCTTCGGCACGCTGGGCGGGGAGACGGCGGCGGTTTTCGCGGCGATCGCCTGGTGGGTGTTGTTCTCGGTCGGCGCGGCCGGTCAACCTCACCTCGTGACGAAGTTCTACATGAGCAAGAGCCTGAAGATCCTCAAATGGGGTGCGCCAATCGCCGCGATCTCCTATGCGATCTCCAGCATGATCGCCTTCTCGGCGGGTCTCTCGATGCGTGCGCAGGTCGAGGGCGGCGCGATCCAGGAGACCTTCAGTGCCTCGGAGGTCGCGCCCGTCTTCGTCCTCGAATACACCCCGAGCGTCGTCGCCGGCCTGATCCTCGCGGCGCTGCTCGCGGCGATCATGTCCACGAGCGACTCCTTTTTGAATATCGGCGCGGCAGCGATCTCGCGGGACATTCCCCGGGCACTCGGCAAACCGATCACGGACGATAAGACCGAACTCAGAGTTACACAGGGCGCGCTCGCGGGGCTGACCGTCCTCTCGACGGGCGTGGTTTACTTCTCCGATGCGCTCGTGGGCATCCTCGGAACGATCGGCTGGGGCTTCTTCGCCGCCGCGTTCGTTCCGATGGTCGTCTTAGGGATGAACTGGAAGGGCGCGACCGCGGAGGGCGCGATCGTCGCGACGATCGCGGGACTCGCCATCAACGTCGTCTACAGCGCCGTCCCGATGGCCGCCGGCGTCGCCGGCCTCACGAGACTGGCCGACGCCGTCAACGCGGCCTATCCGTTCCCCGAGGCGTTCCCCGTCGGCACGGTCGCAATGCTCGTCGCGGTCGCGCTGTTCGTCGGCGTTTCGCTGGCAACACAGGAGCGCAGCTACGTCCCGGCGGACCTCCGGGCGCTCATCGAACGATGAGCGAAGAGCGCCTCGCACACCTCACCGAGTGGGCCCGGAAACGCCCCAACTCGATCGAGTTCTGGGAGGTCTTTCTCATGACCGAGCGCGTCGTCTGCTGTTTCGCCGGCGAGTCGTTTTCCTCGGCGCTGCTGCGAGCGGACATGGGCGGGCGCGCCCGTGAGGAACTCGTCGACCTCGCTCCCGAGGACCTCCTCGCTCACAACGAACGCAACGTCCGAATACCGCTTGCCGACCTCGAATCGATTACCCTCGTCCGGGGAACGCTCTTTCGGCGCGCTCGCCTGACCCTCGCGTGGGACGGCGGAGAGCTGGCACTGTACAACACCAAGGCCGGCGATTCCCAGGAGTCGCTGCTCGAATCGCTCGCTGAAGATCCCCGTATCGGCATCAGCATTGAGATCACTGACCCCTCCTCGATCCTTAATAGATCATGACACGAGACATCGATTCGTGGTACTGTGACCTCGCGTACGACAGCTACGAGGATGCCCGCGAGACGTTTGAATGGAACCGTCCCGAGGACTACAACCTCGCCTATGATCTGCTGCGGAAACACCCCGATCTCGACGCGCCGGCGCTCTTCCAGGTCGATTTCGATGGCCGCCGGGAGACCTACACCTTTCGTGACCTCGATCGGCTCTCGAACTGGGTCGCGAACGCGCTCGAATCGCGGGGGATCGAACGTGGCGACCGGATAGGCGTGGTCGTCCCCCAGAAACCCGAAAACGCCCTCACACACCTCGCCTGCTGGAAGATCGGCGCGATCTCGCTGCCGCTTTCTCCTTTGTTCGGTCCCGAGGCGCTCGGCCACCGACTCGAAGACAGCGGCGCGAAGGCAGTGGTCGCCGACACCTCGGTTCGGGAGACCGTCGCCGAAGTCGAAGGCGACTGTCCCGCACTTGAACACATCGTTGTCGTCGACGACTCTGGAGACGACTCCGTCGCATCGTTCGAGTCGCTTCTCGCCGAGGGCTCTGAGGAGTACGCGATCGCCGAGACGGACGCCGAGACGCCCGCGATAATCATGTACACGAGCGGATCGACCGGCCCGCCGAAGGGCGTTCTCCATTCGCATGGCGTGTGGGTGGGCCACTGTCCGGCGTTCTCGATGTACTTCGAACTCGATGTCGATGGAACGTACTGGACGCCCGCCGACTGGGCATGGATCGGCGCGCTCGGCGATCTCCTCTTTCCGGCGTGGCACTACGGCCAGCAGGTCGTGGGCAAAGCGATGGGAAAATTCGATCCCGAAGAGGCGTTCTCGATCATGGAGGAGTTCTCGGTTACGGGAGCGTTCCTCCCGCCGACGGCGATTCGCATGATGATGGACGTCGATTCCGATAGATATGACCTCTCGATCGAGGCGATCTGCTCGGGCGGCGAACCCCTGACCCCCGAAATTCTGAACTGGGCTGACGAGGTGCTCGGCGACGTGCCGGTCAACGAACTCTACGGCCAGACCGAGGCGAACCTGCTCGTGACGAACTGTCGCGAGTGGTTCCCCGCACGGGCCGGCAGCATGGGCAAACCGGTGCCGGGCCACGACGTCCGGGTGATCGATTCGGAGACGGGCGAGGAGCTACCCGTAGGAGAGGTCGGCGAGATCGCCGTGCGCCGCAAGGGCGACCCCGTCGTCTTCAACGAGTACTGGAACCGACCCGAAAAAACCGATAAGGCCCGCGTCGGCCCGTGGCACTGCACGGGCGACCTCGGCTACGCCGACGAGGAGGGCTATCTGTGGTTCAAGTCGCGCGACGACGACCTGATCATCACCAGCGGGTATCGCGTGGGTCCTCGCGAGGTCGAGGAGGTGCTGTTGGATCACGAGGCGGTCGCACAGGTCGGCGTGGTCGGTATCCCTGATGAAACCCGCGGCGAGATCGTCAAAGCGTTCGTCCAACCGGTTGGGGAAGGGTCCGAAACGCTCCGCGAGGGGCTACAGGAGCTCGTCCGCGATCGACTCGCCAAATACGAGTACCCTCGCGAGATCGAGTTCCGCGATGAACTCCCACAGACCACGACCGGCAAGATCAGGCGGAAGGACCTGACCGACTGACTTAGCCGTTTCCGAGCGTGTCGTCGAGCAGCTCGCGGATGTCCTGAATCTCGGCGGCGTCGAACCCGAACTCGCCGCGGTCGGGCCCCACGAGATAGTAGTCGAACGGTTCGTCCTCGTTTTCGCCGCTCCGGACGCCGATCCCGTCGGAATCGCCGACGAGAAGGTCGTCGTCTCGGGTGCTCATAGCTATCGTATCGCTTTCATCGCTCATCAACCTGCGGCCTGCAGAAGGAGGGACCGCGTTCGGGCGGTCAGAGCCCGAGATACGCCGCGTTCGGCAGGAGCCCGAGCAGGTAGAGGAGCCCGATCAGCAGCGTCATGATCGTGATCGCCATCGCCGGCGGGTCGACGTGAGTGCCCGAGTGGGCGTAGAAGACCCGCTGGGTGAGCTCGCCGAACAGCCCGCTGACCGCGCCGAACAGTGCGGCGATGATGAGGACGACGGGCGCGCTGCCAACTGCGGAAGCGGCGATCATCGCGCCCGCCGAGCCGAGCAGCGTCATGTGGTGGGTGACGGGGATCTTCTCGACGCCGAGGTTGAGAAAGAGCAGGCTCGCCGCAGAGATCCCGTACGCCATGAACATGCTCCCGGTCTCCAGCCAGGTCCACCCGCCAAGCACGCCGCCAACGAGGCCGATCGTCACGACGCCGCTCCACGTGTACTGGTGGGGGAGCCAAGGCTCGGTCGACGGTCGATCGCTGCCCGTGCGTGTCTCGCCGCGCTCGAACGGTGACATGTCCAGATACCCGTCCCCGGCCGGCGTCCCGATCAGCGGGTAGCCGAACGCGACGCGCGCGATGACCGCCGTGAGGAAGACCGACAGCGCGATCGTATCGAGCGGCAGGCCGATCCCCGCGCCGATCTGGTTGAGCACCATCCCGAGGACGCCGAACAGCGCTCCAACGAGGAGGATGTCGGGTTTGGTGCCGAAGGCGTAGGTGATCTCCTTTCCGAAGTGAAACCCGCCTGTCGACCCCATCTCGGGGTAGCGTTTGCCGGCGTAGGCGGTCGCGGCGACCCCACCCGCGAAGACGATGTGGGGGCCGACGACCGGCCCGAAACCGATCGCCCCCGTCACGTCGAGCGCGATGGAATCGACGCCGGCCTCCCCGAGATCGGCCTGGAGCGCGCCGAGCCCCTCGCCCAGCAGGACGACGAACCCCGTAAAGACGAACGAGGGCAACGCGCCCAGCGCCGCGCCGAACGCGCCGCCGGCGAGCGCGGCGATGAGCAACGTGGCGAACGCCTCATACCCGATCCCGAGAACCGGAACCTGAAGAACGGTCGTCTCGATCATCTCACTCGTCCCTCGCCCAGCCCCGCGAGCGCTCGACGGCCTCCGCCCAGCGCTCGTAGGTTCGGTCGGCGTCCTCGGGATCCATCTCGGGGGTGAACTCCCGGTCGACCTGCCAGTTGTCCCGGAGTTCGTCCGCGGTCTCCCAGTACCCCACCGCCAGCCCGGCGGCGTAGGCCGACCCGAGCGCGGTGGTCTCGTCGACCTCGGGGCGGACGATCTCCGAGCCGATGATGTCGGCCTGGAGCTGACAGAGGAAGTCGTTTTTCACCGCGCCGCCGTCGACGCGAAGCGAGCCCATCTCGATGCCCGAGTCGGCCTCCATCGCCTCGGCGACGTCTCTGGTCTGGTACGCGATCGCTTCGAGGGTCGCCCGGACGATGTGTTCCCGCTTGGTGCCCCGCGTCATCCCGACGATCGTTCCCCTCGCCCTGCCGTCCCAGTGGGGCGCGCCCAGCCCGGTGAGTGCGGGAACGAAGTAGACCCCATCGGTCGAGTCGACCCGGCTTGCGAGTTCGGCGGTCTGGGCCGCGCTCTTGATCAGCCCGATGTCCTCGAGGAACTCGACGGCCGCGCCGGTGATGAAGATCGAGCCCTCGAGCGCGTAGTTGATCGGCTCGCCCGAACGCTGGAAGGCGACGGTCGTGAGCAGGCCGTGTTCGCTTTCGACCGCCTCCTCGCCGGTGTTCATCAGGAAGAAACTGCCCGTGCCGTAGGTGTTCTTCGCGTCACCCTCGTCGAAGCAGGTCTGGCCGAACAGCGCGGCCTGCTGGTCGCCCAGCGCGCCCGCGACGGGCACCTCCGAACCCAGAAATCCGTCGGGGTCGGTGTGGCCGTAGTACTCCTCGTCCGAGGAGGGGCGTACCTCGGGGAGACACGCCTTCGGAACGCCGAACTCCTCCAGAAGCTCGTCGTCCCAGTCGGCGTCGTGGATGTTGTACAGCATCGTCCGCGAGGCGTTCGTGACGTCGGTGATGTGGTTGCCCGTAAGCTTCTGGATCAACCAGGTGTCGATCGTCCCGAAGAGGACCTCGCCCTCCTCGGCGCGGTCGCGGACGCTCTGTTGTTGGGCCTTCTCGAGTTTCATCGGGTCGGCGTTCTCGAGGACCCACTCGGCCTTCGTCGCCGAGAAGTAGGCGTCGACCTCCAGTCCTGTCTTTTCTCGAATAGTTTCGGCCATTCCCGCCTCCTGGAGCTCCTCGACCCGATCGGTCGTCCGGCGGTCCTGCCAGACGAGCGCCTCGTGGACGGGCGTGCCCGAGTCACGGTCCCACAGCACCGTCGTCTCGCGCTGGTTGGTCACCCCGATGGCCGCCAGCTGGTCGGCGTCGATGCCCGCCTCCGAGAGCGCGCCCGTCATCACCGACTTGGTGTTCTCCCAGATCTCGACGGGGTCGTGTTCGACCCAGCCGGGCTGGGGGTAGATCTGTTCGTGTTTCTCGTACGCGTTGGCGACGACCTGGCCCGCGTGGTCGAACACCATAAACCGCGTACCGGTCGTCCCCTGGTCGATCGCACCGACAAATTGATCGCTTGTCATGGGTAATGTCGTTCCCGGAGCGCCCCGGTCCGACGGCAGTATTCTTTATCGAACAGTGCCGTACTACCGATAACCAATACAGACGTTCATGATAAACCTTTCCTACGGCTCGTCAGGGGACCCGTTGGTGGCGTCGAACACCTGCCGGAAGACGAGAGTCGGAAATTGCGGTTCGACGCGGCTCGGCGGGCGCCCCAGTCCGTCGGTTCGTTCCGCGCGGGTTCGACGGAGGATGCCCGACTCGGCCAGTTCGTAGAGGAAGCGCTTGACGGTCGCCGCCGAGAGATCGAGCGACTCCGGGTGCGCGATCACCGCAGCGGTCGCCTCGATCGATCGATCCGTCGTTTCGAGGTCGAGCAACCGTCGGAGGACTCGCTGTCTGTTCTCGGGAAGCGCGAGCACGCGCCCGATCGCCGCGCCGGGTCTGGGAACCGCGTCGATTCCGCCGTCGACGGCCGCCGTATCGATCGTTCGCTCGCCCGCCTCGTCCGAACGTACCGCTGCACCGAACAGCGCCGCGAGCGCGTCGTGTGCGTCGCCGCCCGCCCACGTCGCGATCCGACGGAGCTCCTCGTGGGAGATCGCCTGATGGGCGAGCCCCCGGGATGCCCGGCTCGTCAGGACGTCGACGAGGGCGTAGCGCTGATACGCCGACAGATGGACGGTCGCGCCGAACCCGGTTCCGTACTCCTCGGGGGGCCGCCGACCGATGGCGAGCCACGCGATCGAGTCGGGAACGCGACCGAGAAACGCCTCGATGGCGTCGACCGAAACCGGCGTCGATTCCCCCAGATGGTCGACCGCCACGACCGTCGTCCGGCCCGTTCCGGCGAACGACGCCTCCAGTCGATCGACGAGGTGATCGTCGCCGATCCCCTGTTTCGGAATCCGATCGTCGAGCAGGGCATCGAGGATCGCGTGTCGGAGGCCGAACTCGCTTCGCGTTCGGCGACCGTCGACGTAGGCGAACGCCGCCATGTCGCCGGCGTCGACACGTGTGCTCGTGTGGATGCTCGTCCGACTCTCGGCGCTCACGCGGTCGAGTTCGGTAAACAGCGCCGTGACGAGCGCGGATTTGCCCGCCCCTTTCGGTCCCCAGACGTAGGCGTTCGCCGGCAGCGCGCCGTCGAGAGCCGGTTCGAGGTGATCGAGCAGCTGTTCGAGTGCGGACCCGCGTCCGTCGGGGTCCCGGACGTGGGCGGCCGGGCTGAGCGCGTCGTAGCTCCTGACAAGCTGCGGGCCGTCGTCTCCTCGTCGCCGCCGCGCGACGCGTTCTTCGATGTTCATCGTCTCAGGGGGTGCGGTCGGGATCGCCGCTCGCGGGGTTCGAGCGCGGGCGAAAACGCCCGTGGACTCGATCCGCGACCGCGATCCCCGTCGGGAAATCGGTTCGAAGCGCTCACTGCTTCCATCACAAACAGTAATGTGAGAAATAGTTTACTCTCGAATTCGACTGAGGGGTAAAGTAAAGTATACGCCCACGAAGGATGGAATACGATGACAGATAGGGTCGACGCCCTCGTCGTCGGCGGCGGCTCGACGGGCTGTGGCATCGCCAGGGATCTGGCGATGCGTGGCCTCTCGGTGGCGCTCGTCGAACAGGGCAACCTCACTCACGGCACGACGGGGCGGATGCACGGCCTGCTTCACAGCGGCGGGCGCTATGCCGTCTCCGACCAGGCCAGCGCACGCGAATGTATCGAGGAAAACCGGGTATTGCGGGAGATCGCGGGCCACTGCGTCGAGATGACCGGCGGGATGTTCGTCCAGTTGGAGGACGACCCCGACGAGTACTTCGAGGAGAAACTGGCGGGCTGTCGGGAGTGTGACATCCCGGCGGAGGTCCTTTCGGGAGCCGAGGCCCGCGATCGCGAACCGTACCTCACCCGCGAGGTCAAGCGCGCGATCGCGGTGCCCGACGGCGCGGTCGATCCCTTCAGACTCTGTGTCGCGAACGCCGCCGACGCCGAGCGCCACGGCGCGCGGATCGAGACCCATGCGCCGGTGACGGACGTTCTCGTGGAGGCCGGCGAGGTCGTCGGCGTGGAGGTCGAACACGAGTCGGGGCCCGGGAAGCGAAACCACCGGGAGCCGGGCACCGTCGAGGAGATCCGCGCCGAGCACGTGATCAACGCGACGGGCGCGTGGGCCGGACGAGTGGGAGAGATGGCCGGCGTCGACGTCGAGGTCCGCCCATCGAAGGGCGTGATGGTGATCATGAACGTCCGGCAGGTCGATACCGTGATCAACCGCTGTCGGAAGAAGGGCGACGCTGACATCGTCGTCCCCCACGAGACGACGGCGATCCTGGGCACCACGGACGTCGAGGTCGACCACCCCGAAGGCTATCCCGAGGAGCGCTGGGAGGTCGACATGATGATCGACGAGCTCTCGGGGCTGGTGCCGATCCTCGCCGAGGCCCGGACTATCCGCTCCTTCTGGGGCGTCCGGCCGCTGTACGAGCCGCCCGGAACGGGAACGACTGACCCCACCGACATCACGCGCGATTTCTTCCTGCTGGACCACGAGGACCGCGATTCGCTCCCCGGAATGACCAGCATCGTCGGCGGGAAGTTCACCACCTACCGGCTGATGGCCGAGAAGATCTCGAATCACGTCTGCGAGAAACTCGGCGTCACCGCGGAGTGTCGAACCGCCGAGGTACCGCTGCCGGGCAGCGAGGACTTCTCGGTCCTTCGGGACTACATGGACGAGTTCGGGCTCCGATCCCCGATCGGGCGCCGGAGCGTCCAGCGTCTCGGCTCGCGGGCCGACGACGTGTTGAAGACCGACGAACCGAACCCGACGGTCTGTGACTGCGAGGCGGTCACGCGCGCCGAAATTCGGGACGCCATCGAGGGCGCGGGAAGCGATCTCAATGCCGTTCGCATCCGGACGCGTGCCTCGATGGGCAACTGCCAGGGCGGCTTTTGCTGTCACCGGATGGCGAGCGAGCTACACCCGAACTACGACGAGGAGACCGTCAGCGCGGCGTGGGACGAGTTGGTAGAGGAACGCTGGAAGGGCGAACGGCACGCGCTGTGGGGTGAGGGGCTCTCGCAGGCCGCGCTGAACTACCAACTGCACGCCACGACGATGAGTCTGGATCGCGAGCCCGCGGTGGCGGACTTCGGAGCGTTCGATTCGGGTGTTGAGACCGCGACCGACGGCGGTGAGCGAACCACCGGTTCACGACCCTCGCCGGATCCTCGATCCGACGGCAGCCGGTCGGAGGAGGGACGGAATGGCGATTGAATCGGACGTGTTGGTGATCGGCGGCGGGCTCGCGGGCGCGAGCGCGGCACTCTCGGCGGCCCGCGGCGGGGCGAGCGTTCGGCTCGTCACGCACAAGGAGAACACGCTGAGGAACGCCAGCGGGTTGATCGACGTGCTCGGCTATCACGGGAGCGACGAGCCGATCGCCGAGCCCTTCGAGGCGATTTCAGGACTTTCCGACGAGCATCCCTACCGGAAAGTCGGCGTCGAGGCGGTGCGGGAGGCGCTGGCGCTGTTCGACGAGATCGCTGGGGACCTTTACGAGGGCGGACATACGAGCACAAACACCCTCTCGCCGACGTACGGCGGGCGGGTCAAGCCCACCAGCCGGTATCCGGAGAGTGCGGCGGCTGGACTGGCGAGCAAGTCAGAGAACACCCTATTAGTGGGCTTCGAGACGGTCACGACCTTCGACGCGCCCCTCGCGGCCGAACGCCTCGATGCCTCAGTCCCCTTCGAGGTTCGAGGGGTCACGATCCGGTTTCCCGGCGAGTTTCGCGCGGACGCCCGGATCACCCGGCTGGCCCGCGCGCTCGATGCGGACGAACTCCTCGACCGCGAGAACCGTGTGGGAACTCGTGAAGAACTCGCCACGCGGGTCGCCGAGCACCTCGGCGATGCTGAGCGTGTCGGGTTCCCCGCGTTACTAGGAGACGACGAGCACCGCGACGTACGGGCGGATCTCGAAGCCGAACTCGGCGTCCCGGTCTTCGAGGTACCGATGGGGCCGCCGAGCCTGCCGGGGATGCGCCTCGAGGACCGGTTGTACGAGGCGCTCGACGCCGAGGGCGTCCACGTCGAAGCGGGCAACCCCGTCGTCGGCTACAGCGAGGAGGAGAGGCAGATCACGGCGGTCTCGGTCGACCGCGGGCGCCGGGAGATCCCCTATCACGCCGAGCAGTTCGTGCTCGCGACCGGCGGGCTCGTCGGGAAGGGGATCGACTCGGATCGCGAGGGCGTGTACGAGCCCGTGTTCGACTGTCACGTCCCCCAGCCCGAGGAGCGTTACGAGTGGTTTCACGACCGGGTCTTCGACGACCAGCCCTACGCCCGGTTCGGAGTCGAGGTCGACGACGACCTCCGGCCGCTCGGATCGAACGGAGAGCCGGAGTTTTCGAACCTCCGGGCAGTGGGCGCGGTACTGGGCGGTTACGACCTAGCCCGAGAGAAATGCGGCAGCGGCGTCTCGCTTTCGACCGGGTTCACGGCGGGCAGCAACGCGAGCGAGGATCTACAATGAGTGACGCAGAGACATCCGACGAGTTCGAACCGGTAGACGTGTTCCCCGAGGCCGAATCCGGAGGGATGGACCTCCGCAGTGGGGCCGACGACTGTTACAAATGTTCGACCTGCGACAGCGAGTGTCCGGTCGCAGCGGTCGACGACGACTTTCCCGGCCCGAAGTTCCAGGGACCCGAACAGTGGCGTCTGAAACGGAAGGACGACACCGAGATCGACGACTCGGTGATGAACTGTTCGAACTGCATGCGCTGTGACTCGGCCTGTCCCTCGGAGGTCCCCCTGAGCCAGATGCACAACACCGCCCGGGGCAGTTTCGTCGAGAATCAGATGGCAAAACTCTCCCGGGAATACGTTCGAAACCGAATCCTCTCGAACTACGGCACGCTCGCATGGTTCGCCAGCAAGGTCCCCCGGCTGGCCAACGCCGTGATGAGTAATTCAGTAGTTCAGACGGTCAACGAGACGGTCATGGGGATCACTACCGAGCGGGAGTTCCCCGAGTTCGCAGAGCAGACGTTCCGGGAGTGGTGGGAGGAGCGAGGTGGCAACGCCACCTCGAAAAAGCGAGCGAGCGAAGCCCGCGAGCAGGCAGAGCGGGGCGGGGCCGAGGTCGAAAGCGACGAGAAGCGCGTCGCGTACTTCCACGGCTGCTACTCGAACTACAACACGCCCGAGGTCGGCAAGGCGATGGTGCGGGTCTTCGAGTCCTTCGGCTAC
>NZ_RDQG01000008.1 GCF_003697815.1 Halalkalicoccus subterraneus
GTGATGCCGTACAAGACCTTCCGGCTGAATACTGTGGTTTGTCCGCCGTACAACGCCGACTTCGACGGCGACGAGATGAACATGCACGCGCTGCAGTCAGAGGAGGCGCGCGCGGAAGCGCGCGTGCTGATGCGCGTTCAGGAACAGATCCTTTCGCCCCGGTTCGGCGAGAACATCATCGGGGCGATCCAGGACCACATCTCGGGGCTGTATCTGCTGACCCACGACAACCCCCAGTTCAACGAGACCCAGGCGCTCGACCTGCTTCGCGGAACGAGCGTCGACGGGCTGCCCGAACCCGACGGTACGGACGAGGACGGGGAGTTCTGGACCGGGCGGACGATCTTCTCCCAACTGCTTCCCGACGGGCTGGATCTGGAGTTTACCTCCTCGGCGGGCGATACAGTCCTCATCGAGGACGGAACGCTGCTCGAGGGTACCATCGACGAGGACGGGGTCGGTGCCTTCGGCGGCGAGGTCGTCGACCGGCTGGTCAAGGAGTACAGCGGGACGCGCGCACGCGTCTTCGTCAACGAGGTCGCGAGCCTCGCGATGCGTGCAATCATGCACTTTGGCTTCTCGCTGGGGATCGACGACGAGTCGATCCCGGACGCCGCGGGCGAACAGATCGACGAGGCGATCCAGAACGCCTACGACCGGGTACAGGAACTCATCGAGACCTACGAGAACGGCGACCTCGAGAGCCTGCCCGGACGGACGGTCGACGAGACCCTCGAGATGAAGATCATGCAAACCCTCGGAAAGGCCAGAGACAGCGCGGGCGACATCGCGGAGGACCACTTCGCGGACGACAACCCCGCGGTGATCATGGCCGAATCGGGCGCGCGCGGTTCGCTTCTGAACCTCACGCAGATGGCCGGCTGTGTCGGCCAGCAGGCAGTGCGTGGCGAGCGGATCAACCGCGGTTACGAGGGTCGAACGCTGAGCCACTACCAAGCGGGCGACCTCTCGGCGGAGGCCCACGGGTTCGTCGAGAATTCCTATCGGGCGGGGCTCACCCCGCGTGAGTTCTTCTTCCACGCGATGGGCGGACGCGAGGGGTTGGTCGACACCGCGGTTCGGACCTCGAAGTCCGGCTACCTCCAGCGCCGGCTGATCAACGCGCTCTCGGAACTGGAGACACAGTACGACGGCACGGTACGCGATACGAACGACAAGATCGTCCAGTTCGAGTTCGGCGAGGACGGCACCTCGCCGGTGAAGGTGTCCTCCAGCGAGGACGGCGACGTCGACGTCGAAGCGATCGCGGATCGCGTCCTCACTGAGGAGTTCAGCTCCGACGAGGAGAAACAGGAGTTCCTCGGCCGTCGGGAGCCGCCAACGAACCTCTCGGAGTACGCCGACGCGCGTCGCATGGACAGCCCGATGGAGGAGGGGGTGAGCTCGGATGACTAGCTACGACGTCAGCGACGACGTCGAGGCGATCGTCGAGGACACGGACCTGCCCCGGCGGCTCAAGGAGCGGGTCTACGGAACGATCGAGGCCCGCGACGCGAGCATCGAGCAGGCCGACGAGATCGTTCGCGCGGTCGAGAGCCAGTACCTCGACACCCGGGTCGACCCGCTCGACCCCGTCGGGACCGTCTCGGCCCAGTCGATCGGCGAGCCCGGGACGCAGATGACGATGAACACGTTCCACTACGCGGGCGTCGCGGAGATCGACGTCACACAGGGGCTTCCCCGGCTGATCGAGCTGGTCGACGCCCGAAAGACTCCCGATACGCCGATGATGACGGTGTATCTCGATGGCGAGTACGCGACCGACCGCGAGAAGGCCCACGAGGTCGTCTGGAACATCGAGGCGACGCGCATCCTCGCGCTGGGCGACGTCTCGACGAACGTCGCGGACATGAACGTCCAGATCGACCTGAACGCCGACACCCTCGAGGAGCGAATGATCACCCCCGAAGAGGTCGCGGAGATCATCGAGGACTCGCTCGGCGTCTCGACGATCCAGCAGGGCACCGGCATCCAGTTCGGCCCCGAACAGCCGAGCTATCGGGACTTGCTCCAACTGGTCGAGGAACTGCGCGAGATCGTCTTCAAGGGGATCGAGGAGGTCTCCCGGGTCGTCGTCCGAAAGGAGGACACCGACGAAGGCGAGGAGGACGAGTTCGTCCTCTACACCGAGGGCTCGGAGTTCGGCGATGCGCTCTCGATCGAAGGTGTCGACGCCTCGCGGACCACCTGTAACAACATCCACGAGATCTACCGCAGCCTCGGCGTCGAGGCCGCCCGCGAGGTCATCATCAACGAGACGATGGATACCCTACGAGAGCAGGGTCTCGACGACGTAAACATCCGCCACCTGATGCTGGTCGCGGACATCATGACCACCCGAGGAACCATCGAGTCGATCGGTCGCCACGGGATCTCGGGCAACAAGGACAGCGTGCTGGCGCGTGCGGCCTACGAGGTCACCGTCAACCACCTGCTCGACGCGGCGATCCACGGCGAGGTCGACGACCTCAACGGCGTCATCGAGAACGTCATCGTCGGCAAGCCGATCAAGCTCGGGACCGGCGACGTCGACCTACGGATGGGGTCGATCTCTCCGGCAGCCGGCTCGGATTAGATGACCAGGACCCTCTCGGACGATGCGCGACGGCATCTCGCGGCCTTCGAAGACGTCACCGACGCGAACGCGGTCGACTGTGTGATCGGCGAGGACCGGCTGGTGTTCGTCGTCAGCGTCGGAGAGATGGGACAGGCGATCGGACCCGGCGGGAAGACCGTCTCCCGGCTCGAAGACCGGTTCGGTAAGGCGGTCGACCTCGTCGAGGACGCCGACACGCCCGAGGGGTTCGTCGCGAACGCACTGGCCCCCGCGGCAGTGTATCACGTCACGATCAGCGAGAACGAAACCCTGGTCGCGTACGCCGAGGTCGCAGAAGAGGACCGGGGCGTCGCGATCGGGACCGAGGGGAGAAACATCGAAACTGCACGCCTGCTCGCGAACCGCCACTTCGACATCGACGACATTCAGCTGACGTAACCCCGATGCGCGACCGCCCCACCGATCCATTCTGCTATCGACGCGCCCTCAGCGTCCCGCTCGCGGGCTGACGGGCGAAAAGGCGAGCCTTAAGTGGCTTCATCGGATAGAAACCGGTACTATGGGAAACGGCAAGTACGCGGCGCGTAAACTCAAGCGCGACCGCCAGAACCACCGGTGGTCCGACTCGGAGTACGCCCGCCGGGAGCGCGGTCTGAAGAAGAAGTCCGATCCCCTCGAGGGCGCACCCCAGGGTCGAGGCATCGTCCTCGAGAAGGTCGGTATCGAGGCGAAACAGCCCAACTCGGCGATCCGGAAGTGTGTGCGAGTTCAGCTGATCAAGAACGGCAAGCAGGTCACCGCGTTCTGTCCCGGTGACGGCGCGATCAGCTTCATCGACGAGCACGACGAGGTGACCATCGCGGGGATCGGCGGCGCGAAGGGTCGCGCGATGGGAGACCTCTCGGGCGTGAACTACAAGGTCGATAAAGTAAACGGCGTGAGCCTGATCGAACTCGTCCGCGGAAACGCGGAGAAACCGGTGCGATAATGTCCGAAAGCGAAGCCCCCGAGCCGGAGCAACCAGCCGGCGCCGAGGACGTCGACACCGACGCACTGCTGTTCGGTCGCTGGGAGACCACGGAGATCGAGTACGCAGACCCAAGCACCAAGCGCTACATCACGGTCACGCCCATCGCGCACACGATGGGGCGCCATGCCGGAAAACAGTTCCAGAAAAGCGAGATCAGCATCGTCGAGCGGCTGATCAACCGCCTGATGCAGACCGAGGAGAACACCGGCAAGAAACAGCAGGCCCTCGGCATCGTCCGTGACGCCTTCGAGACGGTCCATGAGCGCACCGAGGAGAACCCGGTGCAGGTACTCGTCCACGCCGTCGAGAACGCCGGTCCCCGAGAGGAGACCGTCCGCCTGAAATACGGCGGCATCTCGGTCCCCAAGGCCGTCGACGTCGGCCCCCAACGGCGCGTCGACCAATCGCTGAAGTTCCTCGCCGAGGGCGCGTACAACGCCTCCTTCAAGACTTCGACGGACGCCAGCGAGGCGCTCGCCCAGCAGTTGATCGGTGCGGCGGACTACGACGTCCAGACGTACGCGATCAACCAGAAAGAGGAGAAAGAACGCGTCGCCGCCGCCGCCCGCTAACGCCTCCTTTCGCTTCGCCTCTCGATTTTCTCTTCGGTTTGCCACCGGAGGCTCGTCGCGAGTCAGTCGGCCGCCGGTGTCGCCGTACCCGTCGCGTAGCTGCGGGTGACCGATACGAGCGCCTTGCGGTACTCGCTCTCGCCGGGGTCGCTCGTCAGGTCGCGAAACCGGCGTTTGAACGCCTCGAAGTCGACTCCCGGAGCGTCGCGTGCCGCCGCATAGGCCAAGTCGTAGAGGCGGTGGTCACCGTCGACGAGGTCGTGGCGCTCGACCAGCGCGAGCGCGAACCCGGCGTTGACGGCCGTGATCTCCGGGTCGGCGCTCGGTGAGATCCGCTCGGAACCCGGCCGATCGGGGGCTGGCCGGTCGGCAAGCGCCGTCGCCAGCCCGGATTCGAGAAAGGAGACGAGCTTGTCCGTTGGGCCGAGCGTCAGGGTGATGTCGTCGGCGTAGATGTCCTTCATGTGGTTCGCGATCTGATAGCAATGTACGAGCTTTCGGCGTTCGACCGTTTGCCCCGAGAGGGCGAGAAACAGCGCCTCCTCGGTCGATTGGGTATGGGATGGATGCTCCCCTTCGTTGCGGAGCATGTGGGCGAACTCGTGGAGGGCGAGTTCGCGGGCCATCGCGCTCGTGGCGGCCTGCCGGGAGATGTTGAGCACGTGGTACTCACCGGGATGGGCGGTCCAGGTGCGCTCATCGGGGTCCTCGCGGATCCGAACGCGCACGGGAAGCGAGAGGTCGTACTCGGTCTCGAAGCGGTCGCGGGCACTCAGAAACGGGGAAGGAGGGGCGGAACCTGTCACTCGAAGGTCCATGTGTATTAGACTCATGGGTTCAACGGGCATGACTGTTCCGCCGGCCACCGCGCGGGTGCGGATCGCCCCCGCGCTTTTTGCCGCGGGGCGTCATAGCGATACCCATGGTAGAGAGGATCCTCGTCCCGATCGACGATTCGGACCGTTCGACGGAAGCGCTCGAGTTCGCCGTCGAGCGGAACCCCGAGGCGACGTTCGTCGCACTGCACGTCCACGAACCCGTCTACGGTGAGGGGTTCGCGTGGCGCGAACGCGATGAGAAGGGAGACGACGACGTCGAGCGGCTGTTCGAACGCGTCGAGGGCCTCGCCGAGAAGCACGGCATCGCGCTCGAAACCGTGACCAGTGAGGGAAAGCCCTCCGACGAAATCGTCGAGTACGCCGAGGAGAACCCAGTCGACGCGATCGTCATGGGATCGCACGGCCGAGAGGGAGCTTCGCGCGTGTTGCTGGGCAGCGTCGCCGAAACGGTCACACGGCGCTCGCCCGTCCCGGTGACGGTGGTCCGCTGAGGGGCGAAACAGCCGGAGAGCGCGGGGTTCGTAGGGCAACGACAACGCTTATGCGCGCGCCACGACACCCTTTCGAGAGAGAATGGGAGCGATAGAGGACGTGTACGCGGATCTCGATACCGACGTGGAGTTCGAGGAGTTCGAGGAGGCGGTGGAGGCGAAAGTCGAACAGATGGGCGGCCTGGCCGACGAGGAGACCGCCGCGATGCTGATCGCCCACGAGCTACGCGACGAGGAGGTCACCGGGATCAGTGACATCGAACCGGGAATGGACGAGGTGAAGTTCCTCGCGAAAGTCACCGGCGTCGGCGAACTACGGACCTTCGATCGCGACGAGGAGGACGAAGAGGGCATGGTGATCAACGTCGAGGCCGCCGACGCGACCGGGTCGGCGCGACTCGCCTTCTGGGACGAGCAGGCCAGAGCAATCGAGACCGAGGGCATGGAGCCCGGGTCCGTCCTCCGGGTGAAGGGCCGCCCCAAGGAGGGCTACAACGGCCTCGAGGTCAGCGTCACCCAGGCCGAGGAGGACCCCGACGCCGAGGTCGACGTCCGGATCCAGGACACCTACCGGATCGAAGACCTCTCGATGGGGCTCTCCGACGTCGACGTTCAGGGAAAAGTGCTCGCGACCGACTCCGTTCGAACGTTCGACCGGGACGACGGCTCCGAGGGACGGGTCGCGAACCTGACGCTGGGCGACGAAACGGGGAGAATCAGGATCACCCTCTGGGACGAGCGCACCGGGGCGGTCGAGGAGTTCTCGCCCAACCAGTCCGTCGAGATCACCGACGGCTACGTCCGCGAGCGAAACGGCCAGTTGGAACTCCACGTCGGCAATCGGGGCGCCATCGAGGAAATAGACGAGACGATCGAGTACGTCCCCGAGACGACGCCCATCGACGAGCTGGAGATGGAGGACGTCGCGGACATCGGCGGCGTGGTGCGTTCCGCGGATCCGAAGCGCACCTTCGACCGCGACGACGGCTCCGAGGGACAGGTGCGAAACGTGCGGATCCAGGACGAGACCGGTGACATCCGGGTCGCGATGTGGGGCGAGAAGGCCGACATCGAGTTGGGTCCGGGCGACACCGTCCAGTTCGCCGACGTGGAGATACAGGACGGCTGGCAGGACGACATCGAGGCTTCTGCGGGCTGGCGCTCGACGGTGACGGTCACCGACTCCGGTGCCGGAGCCGGAACCGGCGGATCGACGGGCGGCGACGATTCGGACTCGGCCGACCTCTCCTCGTTCGGGGACGGAGCGCGGTCCGACGACGAGAGCGCAGCGGGATCGACGGAGGCGACGGGGACGAACGAGTCGGACGATGACGGGAGCGCCGAGATCGTCGAGTTCACCGGTACGGTAGTCCAGCCGGGCAACCCGGCGAAGCTCGACAACGGCGAGGAAACAGTTACCGTGCTCACGAGCGAGGAGCTCTCTCTCGGCGAGGAAGTCACGGTTCGGGGGTCGATTCGGGAGGGGCGGATCGACGCCGAGAACGTGGTTTAGAACGATTTTTGGGGACCGGGAACGAGTATCGGGTATGTCACAGCAGCGCACGAGGCCGGCAAGCGCGACGCTCGCACACTGGTCGAGCCCCGACGGCGACCCGCCGACGATCGTCGAGGGCGACGGCTGTTATGTGACCGACAGCGAGGGCACCGAGCACCTCGATTTCATCGCGCAGCTCTACTGTGTGAACGCCGGCCACGGCGAGGAGCGGATCAATGCGGCCATCGAGGAGCAGCTCTCGAAGGTGGCGTACGTCTCCTCGGCGAAGCACAACGACACGCGCGACCGGCTGGCCGACGAGCTCGCCGAGATCGCACCCGGGGACCTCTCGAACACGTTCTTCTCGATCTCGGGCAGCGAGGCCAACGAAGCCGCGGTCCAGATCGCCCGCGAGTACACCGGCGCGCCGAAGGTACTCACCCGGTATCAGTCCTATCACGGCGGGACCTACGGCGCGGGGAGCCTGACGGGCGACCCCTCGACGCGAGCCGCACTCGAACCCTACGGCGGGACGGCAACCGGGAAGTTCCTCCCGCCGCTGCCCGAGGCGTTCGACGTCGACGGCGAGGAACTCGCCGAAAAGGCCGCGAACCACCTGGAGTACGTGATCCGAAACGAGGGCCACGAGACCGTCGGCGCGGTGTTGATGGAGCCGGTCGGAGGCACCAGCGGCGCCTACCCCGCCCCCGAGGGCTATTTCGAGCGGGTACGGGAGATCTGCGACGAGTACGACGTGCTGTTGATCGCCGACGAGGTGATCACCGGCTTCGGGCGCTGTGGCGAGTGGTTCGGGATCGAAACCGAAGGCGTCGAGCCGGACATGCTGACGTTCGCGAAGGGCATCACGAGCGCCTACGCCCCGCTTGCGGGCGTGCTGGTCGGCCCGGAGATCGCCGACAGCGTCCGCGAGGGCGGGTACGACCTGGGCCAGACGTTCGGGGGCCATCCCCTCTCGTGTGCGGCGGGACTGGGCGCACTCGAGGTCTATCGGGACGGCCTCCTCGAGAACGCCCGGAAGAACGCGGCGTACTTCGAGGAGAAGCTCCGGGAGCTGGAGACCCATGACGCCGTCTCGGGCGTACGCGGGCGAGGCTTCCTCTGGGGTGTCACGTTCGGGGATGGCGGCGAGCCGTTCGTCGACCCGTGGGCCGACCCCGAGGCCGAGAATCCCGTCGAGGCGGTCCTCGAGGCGGCCGCCGACAGGAACGTCCTACTGGGCGGGGGGCGCCCGGCGACCCAGGTCATCTGCGCGCCGCCGCTGTGTGCGGGCCGCGAGGAGATCGACGAGGGAGTGGCGGCGCTCGAAGCGGCGATCGAGAGCGTCTTCGGGCGAAACGACGAAAACGCTTAAGCGTCCTTGTGGATGGAATTGTGTATGAGCGTCGAGTTACCGTTCGCGCCGGTGGATTCGATCATTCGGCGCAACGCCGGCGGGTTGCGCGTCAGTGCCGAGGCGGCGGAGGAGCTCGCAGAACGGATCCAGCGCCGCGGGGCCGCCCTCGCCGAGCGGGCGACCGAACGGGCCGACGCCGAGGGGAGAAAGACGTTGATGCCGATGGATTTCGGCGTCGAGGAGGTCGTCGAGCCCGAAACGCTCGAACTACCGATCGCCCCGATCGACCGGATCGCTCGCCTCGATATCAACGACCGGTATCGGGTCTCGATGGATGCGCGCATCGCGCTCGCACAGCTGCTCGAAACCGACGCCGACGAGATCGCGGAGGCCGCGACGACGCTCGCACACCACGCCGGGCGCAGAACCGTAAAGGCCGAGGACATCCGGACGTACCTCCAGTTGGTCGAATGAACAGCGGGGAAGCAGGTCAATGAAATTCGGATACAGCGACACCTGTCTCGAACACGACACCGGAGGACGCCACCCCGAGACGCCCGATCGCCTCCGGGCGATCAAGCGCGGGCTCACCCGAAAACACGGCGTCGAGTACGTCGAGGCGGCGCCGGCCAGCGCCAGCGCCATCGAGGCGGTCCACGACCCCGAGTACGTCGCCGAGGTCGAGGAGTTCTGTGCCTCGGGCGGGGGCAACTGGGACCCCGACACCGTCGCCGTCGAGGAGACGTGGGACGCCGCACTCCAGAGTGCCGGGCTCGCCCAGTGGGCTGCCGAAACCGCCCTCGCGGGCGATCAGGAGCGAGACACGCCGTTCTCGATCGGCCGACCGCCGGGCCACCACGCGCTGTCGGACGACGCCATGGGCTTTTGTTTCTTCAACAACGCCGCCGTCGCCGCCCAGGCCGCCCGAGAGGAGGTCGACCGGGTCGCGATCGTCGACTGGGACGTCCACCACGGCAATGGCACCCAGGAGATCTTCGAGGAGCGCTCGGACGTCCTGTACGCCTCGCTTCACGAGGACGGCCTCTATCCGGGCACGGGTGATGCCGACGAGATCGGCACCGGCGAGGGCGAGGGAGCGACCTGCAACGTCCCGCTCCCGGCGGGAACCGACGACGGGGGGTATCTGTACGCCGTCGAGGAGGTGCTGGCTCCGACCATCGAGCGGTTCGATCCCGGACTACTCATCGTGAGCGCCGGTTTCGACGCCCACCGCCACGATCCCATCTCGCGGATGCGTGTCTCGACGGACGGCTACGGGCACCTAACGATCGCGCTCCGGGAGATCGCTGACGCCGTCGACGCCCCGATCGCGTTCGTTCTCGAAGGGGGATACGGGCTCGATACCCTCTCTGAGGGGGTGGCTATGGTCCACGAGGTCTTCGACGGACACACTCCCGTCGAGAACGACTCGGCGCCCGACGAGGACGTCGAGGAGCTCGTCGCCGAACTCCGGGAGCGTCACGGGCTGGGATCGTAGTAGCGCGCGAGTTCGGCCCCGAATTCCGGGAGGAGATCGGAGAAATCGTCGCCGGCGAGCAGGTCGTACTCCGATTCGAGCGCGCGCTCGACGGCCGGACCAAGCGAGACCGAGAACAGCTCGTTTTCCAAACACTCGATTGCAGCGGTGTATTCGCGCTCGCGCTCGACGACGTAGCGTCCCCCGTCGACGAAGGGGCCGTAGGCGTCGCTTTCGTCGTACTTCTCGTAGAATGCGGCGGCGTGATCGCGGACGTGGACTGGCGGGCCGGCGTGGCGCTCGACGGCCGGGAGCGAACCGACCGCCGGTTCGATCAGCACGAGCGCCCGGTCGTCGGCGAACGCCGCGGAGCGAAGAACCGAGAACTCGTGGCGTTCGAGCGCGTCGACGAGGTTCGAGCGGCTCTTCTCGAGTTGGGGGTAGAGCTGGTCGTCGACGATATCGGGAGCCGCGAATCGGAGCGCTATCGGTGTCGTCCCGCGGCGGGCGAGATGGGGTTCCAGATCCGTCCGAGAAAGCGGGTCGGGCTCGCTCGGCTCGAAGCGCTCGGCGTCGGGGTCCGCAAGCAGCGTGCGGGCGTGGTGCTGGAACCGTGCGAGGTTGGTACTGGAAAGGACCGCCGCGACGTTTCGCTCGGGGTCGGTGGGGTCGATGACGACCAGCGGGTCGTCGAAGCTTCGGGTACCGTGATCCACCGGGTCGAGTTCGACCGTAGGATGCCAGTCGACGACCGCCTCGATCAGGGGGCGAACCCCGCCGAACTCGATGACGAGAAGCTCACAGAGGTATCCCGAAAACCCCTCCGTACGGAGGTCGCTGCCGTAGATCCCGCGGGCGGACAGAAACGACTTGAGGACGCGCACGTCCGCGGCGAGATCGGGCGTGATCTCGCGTTCGACGTACTCGGTGTGAAAGGGCGTGCGGTCGACCGCCGAGCGAGCCTCCGCGGCTGATTCGACCCGGAAACAAGGGACCAGATCCACATCGTATCCCTCGAATGTGCCTGTCGTGTAGGGATGTTCGGCGTATTCGGCCCGGCCCTCCGGGAGGACCGCATGGCCCACATCCAACCCGAGCGATTCGAGTTCCTCGCGGGGGAGGTCGGGCGGAAAGCGCACGAACAGGTCGATGTCCTGATCGCCAGGGAGCCACGTCCCTCTGGCAGTAGATCCGACCCGGACGAGATCCGTCTCGACGGGGCAGTCGGCGGTCGCGGCCTCGGTGCGCGCGACGAGGCGGTCGGCCGCCCGCGAGAGGCGTTCGCGTTCCTCGCGTGAAGGAGTCGTCCGCTCGCGAACCGCAGCGAGGACGGAAGCGAGAATGTCGGTCATTGCCGCCGGTTCCGCCGGAACGGGTGAAAGGGTGTCGATGGGACGGTGGCAAAGCGAAAGCCCTATTTGACGAGTGCGGTTAGGTGGGAGTGAAGCCGCCGTAGCTCAGTTGGTAGAGCACCTGGTTGTTACCCAGGTTGTCCCAGGTTCGAGTCCTGGCGGCGGCGTCAAAACGAAGTTTTAACGAGCACACGAGAACCGCTTCGCGGTTCCCGCAATGGCGTGAATTTCCACAGGAAATGCCTCCAAGGTAGAGCCGTCGTTTTCGCCAATGGCGTACCTCCGTCGTGGCCGGAACTATCCGGCAGAATTTTGGTCGGCGCTTCAGTACCCCGAGACGAGGGCCCGTATCTCAGTCAGGTTAGAGAGGTCGGCTCATAACCGACTCGTCCTTGGTTCAAATCCGAGCGGGCCCATGAGCGCCGACGAGCGGACGCGAGGAGAAGCGAATGAATCGCGATCGGAGTTGAATGACGGAACGAACGAGCGTGGCGAGCGACGTTCAGGTGGTTCACATCCGAGCGAGCCCATCTTTTCGCTGCGAGCAATCACACGAGCAGCGAGAACTGAATGAGCGAGGGTTTGAAACGGAGAGTGGAGCGACCAAACGGGAGCGAAACGACCGAGGTTCAAAACCGTCCGGGCCGACTCCGACGACTCACGGAGGGACTGCCATCACCTCGAAAACATTATATAACTTAACGGATGCATTAGGAGACAAGCACGAAAGCACTGCGAAGGAGACGGCCGTAGGTGGCCAACCCCACCTGTGGAGGAGTATCACGCCGATACTGCTCGTCGCCACACCACCTTTCGCGTAAAAACATGAGATTGAAAACACTTACACACGAGATGCACAGTCTCCGCGGTGACGACGACCGCGGCGTATCGCCCGTTATCGGTGTTGTCCTAATGGTCGCCATCACCGTGATCCTCGCGGCCGTAATCGGGGCGTTCGTCCTCGGACTGGGAGATGGACTCGGAACGAATCCCCAAGCTGGCGTAACTGTCGAGGGTGATGGGAGCGAGTCCGCCACGGTAACCCTCACGAGTCTGGATAACGCTGATGGAATCGTAATTCGAGATAGTGATGGCGGCGAGGCGGAGGACGGTGCGCTTTCGACTATTGGTGAAAGTACGACTATCACTGGTCAAAACGAATACTCAGTCGTTGCCACGGATGGGGATGGCAATGAAGCGACTGTTCGTACTTTCGAACTGACTGATGGAGCATGAACAGTAGAAGCGCGGAAGTAAGCCCTTTATAGTCCATTCTACGTACCGATTGGACCCGTTTCGTTCACGTACATCCCTGTTTTCGAGCCCCTCACTGACTGTTTGGAGGAGTTCACTCGTGGGTGAACAGGAAGAGCCGCCCGTCCTCGCCGGTGACCGTACAGAGGTTCATCACCTTCCCGAGCGAGAGGCTGGTTTCCGACTGTTTGCAGACCACGAGATAGTCGAAGGACTCCTCGCAGACCGGACACGAGATCGAGGTCGTGTTCTGGTAGCTGGCTGTCATCTCGTTTTCCTCGCGCGGCGTGAGGTAGCTTTTCATCTCGTCGATGTTCTCGATGTTGGCCATGCGGGGAGAGGTGGGCGCGAGGAAATAAAACTAGCTCCGAATCGAACGCAAAGCGGACGGCCTCTCGTCGACTCGAACCGGTTCGAGTACTCGCCGAAGTGCGAGTAGTAGGGATCTAACCGACACCGGTCGCCTATATATATCTCCTAGAAAATACTTTGCCCGTCTCGGACGAACGACCAGTACGGGCAAACGACCATGAAAGGACCAAATTCAGGCGTCCAACGGTGTCGGTTCGATATAGTCCCGTCGCGGTACGGAAGAACGAGGGCGACGAGATGACCGAAATCGAAGGAGAGACCGAGCCGGCTACATATCTCGAACGGGATCGGGCACCGTGCAAACGGTGCGGGACCGAGATCGACGCCGACGTGGCGGCCTGCCCGCACTGTGGGAACCAGCCCGCAGCCGCGATCAAGCTCGCGAGCGTCGGTGCGATGCTCGTCGGAGCGATCCTCGCCGTCACGACGAGCAACGTCCCGCTGGCGTTCTGGTTGGCCCCACTCATTGGGGTCGGTTCGTTCGTCGGTGGAGCCGGCGTCTACTGGATCGTCACGGATCGGTACAGCCCGACGAAGTACGACTCGGGGGCGCGGATCGGACACCGCGACTCGGAATCGGCGGGCCACTGATCGCGAGAATGGATTCGACGAGCGCGAGGAGGGGGTTGGTTCAGGGGGTACCGACGTGCTGGCGCCGTCGGTACAGGTAGTACGCCGCGATGGCGACGCCGACGAACGGGGCTGCGAGGAAGTTGAGGACACCGACCAGCCCGTAGAGAACCGGATCGGGGTCCCATGCCAGCGTCGAGTCGGCGATCGACTTCGCGTCGAGATACAGCGCGACCGGGAGCCCAATGGTGAGGACGAGCCCTGCCAGTGCGTAGACCGCTGCGCCGCCGACGAGGAGGACCAGGGCGATTCCGACCAGCGGGGTGAACGTACCGGGTTCGGCGGTTGCAGTGTCCTCGACGGCGATCACGGGGACGAACACGGTGGTAGCGAGGGCGGCCGCCGCGATCAGGAGCGGGATCGAAAGCAGCGTGTAGATCGGGTAGGCCGCGATCCAGTACCACCATCGCGATTCCTCGGGCACGCCCATGGAAGTCTCGTGTCCCCGTAGCTCGTTCGTCGAGTCGTTCACGTCACTATATAGTCGTCTGAAAGCATAAAACAACCGAGTAGCAGCCTGAATCCACCATCGTCAGGATGGCGCGACGGATGTGAACAACGACGGCGAATGAAGCGAGCCGTCGTCTGCTTCAAATACGGTGGTGTCGTTGCTGGCGCTCGCGACGTCGCTTGCAGCAGAGACGAACGCGACGGGACTGCCGCGGGCCATGTAGGACCGAAGTCTGCGGGGATCTCCGATTTCCGCGAGCCCGAAAACGCGAAGCGTTTTCGAGAAGTCCCACTGGAAACCGGCGGCTTCGCCGCTGGTGCCGAAGCGAGTGCCAGTCAGAAGCGCACGAGAGTGAAACGAGCGGGCGCGACGGGATTTGAACCCGCGGCATCTTGGTCCGGAACCAAGGACTCTGTCCACTGAGCTACGCGCCCCCGGAATCCCACTACCGGAGGTGCGAATTTAACGGTTGTGAAGCGCGCTCAGACCCCACGGCCCGGTGTCGGTCGTTCCTCCTCGACGATCGACTCCTTCCAGGTGCCACGCAGGAACCACCCGACCGAGAGCACCGCACCGACGACGTGGCCGAGGGTCATCCCGACCCAGATCCCCGTCGGTCCCCAGCCGGCGGTAAAGGCGAGCAGATACACGGCAGGCACGCGCACGCCCCAGAGGTTGAGCCACGACAGCGCCATCGCGGTCTTCGTGTTGCCCGCACCACGGAAAGCCCCGAGAACGACCTGCATCACGCCGATGAAGGCGAACTCGGCGGAGCGGATCCGCAGGTAGTCGGTCGCGAGCGCGATGGTTTCTGCCGCACCGGGCACGTCCGAACCGAGGAAGACGGCGTTGATCGGGCGGGCGAAGACCACCGCGACCGCGGCGACACCGATCATCACCCCGCCACCCGCGCCGGCCGCGAGCCGCACGGCCCGTTCGGCACGTTCGGGTTTCTCGGCCCCCAGGTTCTGCCCGACGATCGTCTCGGTGGCCTTCGACAGGCCCAACGCGGGCAGGAAGACCAGCGAGATCAGACGGTTGCCGAGCCCGTAGGCCGCGACTACAGGCGGCGCGAAGGAGGCGACCATCGCGGTCAGGGCCACGAGCGCAAGCGCGTTCGCGGACTGCTCGAGGGAGGTCGGAACGCCGAGGCGAACGATCTCGCGGATGTTCTCGGGGTCGAGGCGCAGGTGCGAAAGCGAGAGGTCGGGACCGGAGGAGGTCCGAAAGAGGACGTAGAAGGCGAGCACGCTGGCGACACCCCGCGAGAAGACGGTCGCGATCGCCGCCCCCTCGATGCCGTAGCCCGAAAATCCCGTCAGGGAAAACAGCAGGAATTCGAGCGAGGACAGCGAGAGCCACTCGAAGAGCGGGTTGCCGTCGAACCCGAAGATCAGGAAGGGGTCGATGGCGACGTTGAGCACGACGCTAATGAACATGAGTCGCATCGGCAGGCGGGTGTTGCCCGACCCGCGCATCAGCGCCTCGAAGACGTAAAACCCGAAGAGGAAGGGCAGACCGAGGAAGAACACCCGCATGTAATCGGCCGCGAGCGGGATCACCCGCGCAGTCGTCTCCGGGTCGCTCGGGAGCAAGGAGAGGGCGGGTGCGGTGTAGAAGTATCCGATCAGCCCCAAGAGGGTCGCGAGCAGGCCGACGAACGCCAGCGTCTGTCCCGCGAACAGTCCCGCCGACTCGTCGCTCTCGGCGCCGGTGTACTGGGCGACGAGGATGCTGCCGGCGGTCGTGAAGCCGGCGGCGATCGCGATCAAGAGAAAGACGAGCGGGAAGGCGAGGCTGATCGCGCCGACGGCGTCCGCGGAAAGCTGGCCGAGCCAGAGCGTGTCGGCGAGGTTGTAGGCGACCTGCAGGACCTGAAAGACGACGATGGGCCAGGCCAGTCGGGCCATCGGGCGGATCAGCCCGCCGCTGGTGAGGGTGCTCTCGGAATCGACCACTACGTTTCGAAACGGAGGGGAGCGCGAAGAAGGTACTGAAACCGGTCAGGGCGTCTCGTTGGTCTCGATGGAAAACTCCCCGCGCGGGTAGGCCACGCAGGTCAGGGTGTAACCCTCGCCGATCTCGTTCTCGTCGAGCATCTGCTGGTTGTCGTGTTCGACGTAGTCCTCGGAGGGGCCATCCGCGATGCGGCCACCACAGGAGACACACTGGCCCTGCCGGCAGGCGTACGGCAGGTCCCAGCCCTGCTCCTCGCCCTGATCGAGGATCGGTTCGTTGTTCGCGAGTTCGATCGTCTCGCCCTGCTTGACGAACTCAACCTCGTAGTACTCGATCTCGTCCTCGGGGATGTCGCCCGGTCCCGCGGCGTCCTCCTCGCCACCCTCCTCGAGTTCGCCCTCGCTTTCGCCACCGCCGACGGCCGCGGCGGCCCCGCCACCGCCGCCGATCGCGCGGTTCATCGGTTCGGGGAAGTCGGTCTCGGGGACGGTCGCCGCGCGCCGTTCGAGGACCTCATCTGTGATGTCGTCGGGGGCCACCCGCTCGGTGCCCCTCGCGTAGTGGAGCGCGACCGCGGTGAGGGCCAGAAGGGTCCCGATCGAGAGCGAGAATACGTCTACCATATGCGCGGGAGTACGGAAGGGTGGGTTAAGGATATTGTGATCCACCCGGTTGCGGGGCTATTCGACGGTGCGAACGAGGATCGCGCTCGCGAGGAAACAACAGATCAGCCCGGCGTAGGCCGTCCCGTAGCTCGCGTACTGGGCGACGAGACCCGTATAGACCGGGCCCAGGCTGCCCGCACCGAAGAAGACGCCCCGACTCAACCCGTAATCCCCGCCCAGCGAGTCGGGGGCGAGCCGGGCCATCAGATACGCGTTCATCACCGGCCAGAAGCTCATCAGCCCGACGGCGAAGAGGACGATCCCCAGCCCCACAAGAGGCCCGCTCGCGACGACGAGCACCGAGAGACCGAGCGCGCCGACGAGTGGGGCGCTCCCGCCGACACGGCGATGGCCGAAACGGTCGCCGAGGTCGCCGATCGTGGGGCTGATCACGAGCCCGATCAGGAACACCGCGACGAACGCGCCGTTTGCCAGCGCCGGCGAGAGACCCTTTTCGAGTCGGAGAAAGGTCGGCAGGAAGCCGATGGCCGCCTGCCAGACGAACATGTAGAGACAGAACAGCCCGAGCAGCCGGCGGATCGACGGCGAGTCGAACAGCCGACCGACCGTCGGACGGGGATCGAGTGAGGCTCGCGAGAGGACGTACGGCTCGCGGCTCCAGCGGTGGACACCCGCGCCGACGCAGGCGAGGCCCACGAGAACCGGAAGGAAGGCAAGGCGCCAGCTCGCGAGGGCGACCGCGAGCGTCGCGAACCCGCCGGCCAGAGCACTGCCGAAGCTGTAGGAGGCGGCGATGACGCCGAGCGCGCGCCCGCGCCGATCGCCGAAGGACTCGAAGACCAGCGCCATGTTCGCCGGCTCGTAGAGCCCGACACCGATCCCGGCGACCGCGAGGCCCCCGAGAAAGGCGAGAAACGTCGGGGCGCTGGCCGCGACGAGAAAGCCGACGACGAGCACCGCGACGCTCGCGACCAGCACCGTCTTTCGCGAGAGGAGATCGGAGGACCGGCCGCCGGGGAACATCGCGAGGGCGCCGCAGGCCCACATGACCGTCAGTCCGACGCCGGCCTGCGAGGGCGCGATTTCGAACTCGGCGATGATCGCCGGCAACGCGGGCGCGATCACCAGCTGGCCCGCGAGCAGAGCCGCGACGCCGACCGACAGGACCGCGAGCATCCGGCCACGCCCGCCGTCGAAGGCGACCGAGCCGAACGCGGGGGTGGAGGGCGAATCATTCACAGACGATAGATGTGATATGAAGGTGTTTCGGCGTTTCGTTTCGGGGAACCGCTATGGGGGCCCTCCGCGAACCCGACGCATGGAGATAGAGATCCTGCTGTACGAGGGGTTCGACGAACTCGACGCGATCGGGCCCTACGAGGTCTTTCGAACCGCGGCCGAGGCCGGCGGTGCTCTCGGCGTCTCGCTGGTGGCCCACGACCCCGCCGAGCGGATCACGGCGAGCCACGGCCTGCGTGTGGAGCCGGACGGTGAACTGGGCGAGCCCGATCTGCTCGTGGTGCCCGGCGGCGGGTGGAGTTCGAGGGACGACCGGGGGACGTGGGGCGAGTACGAGCGAAACGACCTTCCCCCGCTGATCGCCGAGCGGCACGACCAGGGGGCGACCGTCGCGTCGGTCTGTACGGGGGCGATGCTGCTCGAACGGGCGGGACTGCTCGACGGCCGGCCCGCCGTGACCCACGCGGGCGCTCTCGATGACCTGCGGGGGACGGCGGCCGAGGTGGTCGGAACCCACGCCGTGGACAGCGAGGACCGTGGTTCCTCCGGCCGTACGAACGAGGCGGTGCCTCGCGTCGTGGACGACGGCGACGTCCTGACGGCGGGCGGCGTCACCTCGGGGATCGACCTCGCGCTGTGGCTCGTCGAACGGGAGAGCGGCGAGGGGCTCGCCGGGAGCGTGGCGACGACCCTCGAATACGAACGGAGCGCGGTCTATCGGTCCTGATCCCGCCGAGCGGCCTCTATTCTCGGCTCCGATGTCGCCGCTCGCCCTGTCGTCGCTCTCGATCGTTCGCGTGCTCACTCCCTGCGAGCGACCTCGTGTCGGCCGAAGCCGTAGCGGAGCCGGTTCGCGAGTCGCCGGGAGAACCGCCCCTCCTCGGGGGCACGCGAGCCGAAGCGCTCCGAGAGCGCCTGGTAGATGATCGGCAGCGCGATCTCCTGTTCGAGGGCCTCCTGGACCGTCCACGTTCCGGTCGAACCGCCGGCGACGTAGTCGTCGACGTCGCCCAGATCCGTCCCTTCCTCGCGGAACGCCTCCTCGCAGAGTTCGAGCAGCCAGGATCGAATCACCGCACCGTGGTTCCACGTCCGGGCGACGCTCTCCAGATCGAGGTCGTACCGGCCCTCACTGAGTAGCTCGAACCCTTCCCCATACGCTTGCATCAGCGCGTATTCGACGCCGTTGTGGACCATTTTCACGTAGTGGCCCGCGCCCGAGGGGCCCATCCGGTCGTGGCCCGCAGGGCCGGTGGCGACGGCGTCGAACGCCGGGGCGAACTCGTCGTAGGCCCATTGGGGCCCGCCGACCATCAGCGAGAAGCCCGCCTCGGCGCTGGCGGGCCCGCCCGAGGTCCCGCAGTCGAGGTAGGCCGCGTCGGTCGCCTCGCTTCGCTCGACAGAGCGTTCGAAATGCGAGTTGCCCCCGTCGACGACGATATCGTTCTCTCCGAGGTGAGGATCCAAGTCCGAGAGCGTGGCGTCGACGGCCTTGCCGGCGGGGACCATCAGCCAGATCCGTTTCTCCTCGCCAAGTGTTTCCGCGAGATCCTCGACGGAATCGGCGGGGGTAGCTCCCGCCTCCGCGGCGCGCCCGACCGCCTCGCTGTCCAGATCGTAGGCCACCACGTCGTGGCCCGCGTCCATGAGTCGGTCCGCGACGATCAGCCCCATCCGTCCGAGTCCGATGACGCCAAGTTGCATGGGAGGTGGTCGAAAGGGCGCGGGCATACCGGTTGCGGTTCGCCGGGAGCCGGGACGCGAACCTTTATCAAAAGCCGGTCGCTCCCACTACGTATGAGCGTGGTTCCGCGGGCGGTACGCGTAGTACGTCGGTAGTTCTCGTTTCGACAACGTAATTCACTTACGCTCACTGGAGAGACTCACCACATGGACGATAGTTACGACCCCGGCGCCGTCGAGCCCCGGTGGCGCGAGCGCTGGGCCGAGGAGGAGGTGTATCGATACGAAGGCGACGAACAGCGTCCGGAGTACGTCATCGACACGCCGCCGCCGTACCCCACGGGCAACCTCCACATCGGCAACGCGCTCGGCTGGTGTTACATGGACTTCGCCGCCCGCTTCCAGCGCCTGCAGGGCAAGGACGTGCTCTACCCGCAGGGCTGGGACTGCCACGGCCTGCCAACGGAGGTGAAGGTCGAGGAGAACCACGGCATCCACCGCACGGACGTCTCGCGCGAGGAGTTCCGCGAGCTGTGTGTCGAACACACAGAATCCCAGATCGACGCGATGAAGGAGACGATGGGACTGTTGGGCTTCTCGCAGGACTGGGACCACGAGTTCCGCACGATGGACTCCTCCTACTGGGGCAAAACCCAGAAGTCGTTCGTCGAGATGGCCGAGGACGACTACGTCTACCGGGACGAACACCCGGTCAACTGGTGTCCGCGCTGCGAGACGGCGATCGCGGACGCCGAGGTCGAAAACGAGGATCGCGGGGGCACCCTCTTTACGATCCGGTTCGATGGAGCCGACAACGACGCGATCGAGATCGCCACCACGCGGCCCGAACTGCTCGCGGCCTGCGTCGCGGTCGCGGTCGACCCCGACGACGAGCGCTACGAGGGACGGGTCGGCGAGAGCTTCGAGGTACCGATCTTCGGCCAGGAGGTCGAACTCATCTCGGACGCGGACGTCGACTCGGAGTTCGGCACCGGCGCGGTGATGATCTGTACGTTCGGGGACAAACAGGACGTCGACTGGTGGGCCGAGTACGACCTCCCCCTCAGAACCGTGCTGACCGAGGACGGCCGGCTGAACGAGCGCGCCGGCGAGTTCGAGGGGCTGACCGTCGACGAGGCCAAAGACGAGATCGCCTCGGCGCTCCAGAAGGGCGGCTACCTCCAGGACGAGGAGCCCGTCGAGCAGTCGGTCGGCACCTGCTGGCGATGTGATACCCCCATCGAGATCCTCTCGAAGGAGCAGTGGTTCATCCGCGTCGACGGGGAGGAGATCCTCGAGAAAGCTCGAGAGATCGAGTGGATCCCCGAGCACATGTACGCCCGACTGGAGGAGTGGACCGAGGGCATGGAGTGGGACTGGGTGATCAGCCGCCAGCGCGTCTTCGCCACCCCGATCCCGGCGTGGTTCTGCGAGGAGTGCGGGCACGTCCACGTCGCCGAGAGCGAGGACCTACCGGTCAAACCCACCAGCGAGGATCCCGAGATCACGTGTCCCGAGTGCGGTGCCGAGGACTGGACCGGCGAGACCGACGTGATGGACACGTGGATGGACTCGTCGATCTCGGCGCTGCACGTCGCGGGCTGGCCCGACGAGGAGTTCTCGCCCGTGCA
Source organism: Halalkalicoccus subterraneus (assembly GCF_003697815.1). Taxonomy (NCBI): domain Archaea; kingdom Methanobacteriati; phylum Methanobacteriota; class Halobacteria; order Halobacteriales; family Halalkalicoccaceae; genus Halalkalicoccus; species Halalkalicoccus subterraneus. Next base: position 21,034 of record NZ_RDQG01000008.1, read on the forward strand.
ACTGCGCGAGCAGGGCCACGACATCATCCGGACGTGGGCGTTCTACACGATCCTGCGGACCGCCGCCCTCGAGGACGAGATCCCCTGGGAGCAGGCGCTGATCAACGGAATGGTCTTCGGCGAGGACGGCAACAAGATGTCCAAATCGCGGGGCAACTTCGTCCAGCCCGAGGAGGTGGTGGAGGAACACGGGGCCGACGCGTTCCGGCAGGCGATCGCGCTCGGCGGCCAGCCCGGCTCGGACATCCAGTTCCAGTCGAAGGAGGTCACGAGTGCCTCTCGATTCCTCACCAAACTCTGGAACATCAGCCGGTTCGCCGACGGACATCTCGACGAGGACACCCCCACCGTCGACGCACCAGCCTACCGCGACGCCGACCGGTGGATCCTCACCGAGCTCGACTCGGTGGCCCGTGATGTCGAAGCAGACATGGAGGCCTATCGGTTCGACGCCGCACTCAGGAAGATCCGCGAGTTCGTCTGGCACGACCTGGCCGACGACTACCTCGAACTGATCAAGGGCCGGCTCTACGAGGGCCGCCCCGGCGAGCGCGACGCCGCCCGTCATGCCCTTTATACGACGCTCTCGGGCTCGCTCCGAATGCTCGCGCCCTTCTCGCCCTTCTTCACCGAGGAGCTCTATCGGGAGCTTCCGGGCACCGAGGGCAGCGTCCACGTCGCGGGGTGGCCGGCGGTCGAGGCCGACTGGAACCGCGAGGAAGCCATCACGGACGGCGAACTGATCGCCGACGCCGCGAGCACGATCCGTGGGTGGAAATCCGACTCGGGGATGGCGCTCAACGCCGACCTCGACCGGATCGAGCTCTACGCCGACGGCGAGGTCGAAGGACTCGACACCTACGACCTGAGCGAGGCTGTCAACGGCCCCGTCTACATCGAGGCGGGCCGCCCCGACGTCGAACTCGTGCCCGTCGAGGTCGAACCGGATCAGAGCGTCATCGGCCCCGAGTTCCGCGACCGGGCGGGTGCGGTGCTCGGTGCGCTCTCGGAGGCCGACCCCGCCGAGATCAGAGCTCAACGGGAAACGGGCGAGATCGAACTCGATGTCGATGGTGAAACCGTCACGCTCTCGCCGGAAGCCGTCGAGATCCGCGAGGAACGCCGCGCGGAAAGCGGCGAGGAGGTCGCGGTGCTCGAAGCCGAGCACGCGACCGTGCTCGTGTTCCCGTGATCGGTGACCGACCACGGGAGCAGGGAGTGAAGCGCAGCGAAACGGCCGCGTTCCCGTGAGCCGTAGTGCCCCGATTCACGGGGGCGGGAACGAAGCCGGTCGGTGGAGTGGCTGTGGTCCCGTACCCAGCGACACCGGCCTATCGACCGGCGCGTTTTTGGCCCCGCTGTGCGCGTTTCTCGCATGGACGAACGAGTTCACGAGCACGCCGAGGTGCTGGTCGACTGGAGCGCGCGCGTCGAGGCCGGCGACGACGTCGTGCTCTCGGTCGCGGAGGGGACACACGATCTGGCAGTAGCGGTTGCCGAGGAACTCGGCGACCGCGGTGCGAACCTCCTCACGACCTACGACTCCGACGAGGTGGCCCGCGCGTATCTCCGGGCACACGACGGGGGGTTCAGTACGGGGGAACACGAACTCACGATGGTCGAGAACGCGGACGTCTACCTACGGCTGGGCGGCGGACGAAACACCAGCGCGCTTGCGGACGTGCCCAGCACGGCCCGCCAGAAGTACGCCACGGCGACGGCGGAGCTTCGCGAGGCACGCATGGCGACCGACTGGGTTTCGACCGTGCATCCCACTCGCTCGCTCGCCCAGCAGGCCGGCATGGCCTACGAGGAGTACCGGAACTTCGCCTACAGCGCGATCCTGCGCGACTGGGAGGCGCTCGCCGGGGAGATGGCCGGGATGAAGGAGCTGCTCGATTCGGGGAGCGAGGTCCGCATCGAAAAGGAGAGGACGGACCTCACGATGTCGGTCGAAGGGCGTACGGCGGTGAACAGCGCCGCCTCGGTGTCCTACGACTCGCACAACCTGCCCTCGGGGGAGGTCTTCACCGCACCCCACGCGACCGAGGGCGAGGTGTTCTTCGACGTACCGATGACGATCAACGGCAAGCGACTGCGGGACGTTTCGCTCACCTTCGAGGGCGGCGAAGTCGTCGACTTCTCTGCCGGAGCCAACGAGGGCGAACTCGAAACGATCCTCGATACCGACGACGGCGCGCGCCGATCGGGAGAACTCGGCATCGGTATGAACCGCGGAATCGACCGCTTTACCGACAACATCCTCTTCGACGAGAAGATGGGCGATACGATCCATCTGGCGCTCGGACGGGCCTACGATGCCTGTCTGCCCGACGGCGAGGCAGGCAACGCCTCGGCGGTTCACGTCGACCTGATCACCGACATGAGCGAGGGCGTGATGGAAATCGACGGCGAAGTGGTTCAGCGAAACGGCGTCTTCCGATGGGAAGAGGGATTTGAGAGGTGAGGTGATGAACGGGCGGTTACCGGCTCCCGAACGGTTTTGTGTCGGGACAGTACTCCCATAGCGAACGGCGTTCGACCGCTGCCGACAGCGCGGGGGGTGTGCCGAATCGAGTGCTCGCCACGAGGGATCACCGACGAGGACCGTGAGAGCCCGTACGAACCACGGCGATTACTGAACCGCCTCCGCGACCGGGGCGACCCGGACGTGGCGGGCGACGTCCTCGGGCAGCGAGACGCGGCCGTCCGCGGTGCTGACGGTCACCATCCCGAACGGGGCGACCTCCTCGACGGACAGGGAGACGCCGGGGTTGACCCCGCGTTCCGAGAGGTATTCGAGGACGGTGGGGTCCCGATCGCTCACTTCGCGGACCTCGACGGTTTCGCCCTCGCCGCACTCGGCGAGCGCCTCGCCGGTCGGCTCGGCGGGCGGCTCTAAGTCCGCGTTCGGGATCGGCGCGCCGTGGGGATCGACCGTCGGATCCTCGAGAGTCGCCGCCACACGCTCCTCGAAGACCTCGCTGATGTGGTGTTCGAGCCGATCGGCCTCGTCGTGGACCTCGCTCCACGTGAAATCGAGGTGCTCGGTGAGGTACGCTTCGAGCAGCCGGTGGTGGCGGACCACTTCGAGGGCGACGCGCTCGCCGTCGGTCGTGAGGGTCACGCCCTTGTACTTCTCGCGGTCGGCCAGTCCCCGCTCCGCGAGTTTCGAGAGCATACTCGTCACCGTCGGCGGCGTCACGTCGAGGTGTTCGGCGATCGCCGACGTTCGCACGCGCTCGCCGTCCCCACCGTCTTGGAGCTGGTAGATGGCCTTGAGGTAGTCCTCCATGACGGCACTGAGCATCATCGCTCGTATTAGACGCGCCGAAATCCTAAGTCTATCGACGTCGAATCGAGGTCCGCAGTCTCGCTGGCGACCGTAAACAGCGCCACACCACGACGCTCGTCGGTTTCACTGACTACGATCGGTTTCGACTCGGGAAGGTACGGCTGAGGGGAGTAAGCCCCCTTCTGTTCGGCCCGGCATTCGGCTGAGCGCGCGCGCCCGTGTCCGGGCTACCATACGACGCTCTCGCATCGGGGCGCGGGCTTGCACCGTCGAGGATGGCCGTTCCATCCGTTCTCCGCCGTCGGCATTCGGTCGGTGACTCCCCTCCCTCACGGGTCGGGTTCGCGGACCTCATCACTCGGGCGAAGCGGTATCGTTTCTGTTCCAGTGCCAGCGCTCTCGCGCTCCGGGTTTGCACCCGGTCGACTGCCCGGACGGTGGGGGGACTTTCCTCGTTTGCGTGCCCGTAGGACACGAGACGGAGGAGGGATAGCCCTCCCGCGTGCAGTCGCGTCCGGCGGGTCATGCCACGGTGGCCGGGCTCCCTCTGCCGGGTTATTCTACTCGGCTGGCGCGAATAAGTCGTTCGCTCGGGGGTCGTCAGACGCATCGGCCGGAACAGAAGGTTTCAAGTCCGATACTCCCGACATACGGGATATGTCCGAGGCCCAGGCCGTACGCCTGAACTACGAGGACGGTCTTCGAGCCGTCGAGTTGGCGCGCGAAGCGATCGAGTCATACGTCTGTCATGGCCAGCGCGAACAGCCCGGTAGCATGCGCGAGGCGTTCTACCAGCGGACGGGCGCGCTCGTGCGCATCGAATCCACCCGCGGGCGGGGAAGCCTGCGGGGCTGTGCCGGTTCGTACCAGACCGACGAGCAGTTGGGCCACGCGATCGTCGACGCCGCGATCACCGCCGCCAGCGACGACTCCTGTGGATCCGAGCTCAACGCGTCGGAACTCAACAGCGTGGTCGTCTCGACCTGTATCGTCCGGGACGTGCTGTTGACCGACGACCCGCTTGCCGACCTCGAACTCGGCACCCACGGCGTCGCGATCGACGCCGGCGATCGCGGCGGGTGGCTCTACCCGACGATCCCCGTCGAGAACGACTGGAGCGCCCGCGAGTACCTCGAGCGGGCCTGCCGGAAGGCCCGCCTCCCGCCGACCGCCTGGCAGGACGAGGACGTGATGGTCGTCCTGTTCAGCGGCGAGGTCTTCCGCGAGCGCGAGCCCAACGGTTCGATCGAGCACCTCTCCCTATAGAACGCGCTCCGCGTCCGCCCGTATCCGTTCTTCCGCCGCCTCGATACCGAACTCCCGAGCGACTTCGCCGCCCTCGACCAGTGGCTCCAACAGCGCCTCGCCCTCGGGTCCCTCGCGGTCCGCTAGGGCGACGTGGTGGCCTCCGTCGTCGGTTCTGTAGACCTCCTTCACTCCGGGGAGTTTCCCCCGCTTGGAGATCGACTCGCTCTCGATCTCGACGATGTCGAGCGCGAAGTCGACCGGGTCGGCACTCGTGATCGCCCCGCCGACGCCGAACCCCTCGGCGACCCCCCGAAGTTCGCGCAGGTCCCCCGGACCGAGCCCGCCCGAAGCGAAGATCCCGACGTCCTCGTAGCCCCGCGAGTCGAGATGCCAGCGCAGCTCCCTGAGGATGTGTTCGAAATCGCCGCGCCGAGACCCGGTAGTGTCGATCCGGACGCTGTCCAGGTCGTCGCCCAGCGCCTCGATCGCCCCGAGCACCTCCTCGATCTCGTCCGAGAAGGTATCACAGAGCGCGATTCGTGGGACCTCCTCGGGGACGGCCTCGTCGAAGGCCCGGAAGGCTTCCTCTTGGTTGCCCCGACCGAAACAGAGCAACAGGGCGTGGGGCATCGTGCCGCCGGCCTCCCGTCCCAGGACTTCGCCGGCGGCCACGTGCGAGAACCCGTCGAGTCCGGCGACCAGCGCCGCACGCTCGACGGTCGGCGCGAGCATCGGGTGGAGGTGGCGCGCGCCGAACGAGAGCACCTGCGAGTCGGGGGCCGCCCGCCGCACATCGAGGGCGGCCGTGAGGAACGCGCTCGCCTGCGAGAGGAAGCCGAGAATCGAGGTCTCGTAGCGCGCGAACTCGAGATACGGCCCCTCGATACGCATCACCGGGCCGCCGTCGAACAGCCGGCCCTCGCGGATCGCGTACGCGTCGATGTCGAGCCCCGAAAGGAGGTGTGCGACGTCCTTCACGCCGCCAACGGCCTCGAACTCGCCGGTGGGGAACTGGTCGGCGGTCACCTCGGCGACGACGTGAGGGTTTTTGTTAGCGTGTTCGAGCGTCGTCTCCGTGCGAAGGAAGTAGGCGTCGGTCGCGGTTCCCTCGCGGATCGCCTCCGGGGAGAGCGTCTCGAAGGGGTTGTCCATACGGCGAGTTCGGTGGGCGACCTCGAAAAAACCACGTGGTTAGCGCCGTCGGACGAGGAGGTAGGCCGCGATTGCCAGTGTAGCGAGCGCGACCGGGATCCCGAACCCGGGCAACGCGTCGCCCGTGTCTTCCGCGTCGTCCCCATCGCCGTCCTCGCGTGTGGGTTCGTCGGCGGTCTCGCCCGGACTCCCCCCGGTTCCGGGCCGGGCGTCCCCGGAAACCGCCGCGAGCGCGTCGACCGTGGGCGCGTGGGTGATCGTCACCGTCTCCTCGTCGACGGTCACGTGGTAGGCTCCCTCGTAGCCGCCGTCGTCGATACGGTAGGTGTCGGGTTCGACCCGCTCGCCGCCCCAGTAGGCGAGCAGGTCGTCGAACCCGGCGGCGAAGGTGTCGGCATCGTCGGGTGAGTCCCACGCCAGCCTCCAGACGTAGCCGATCTCCTCACTGTTCTCGTAGACGTGCAGTCGGTCGCCGTCCCAGCCGGTGGCGTACTCGTGGCCGTACTCGAAGGCGCCGTAGGCCGGCGGTTCGGACCCCTCGTAGGTGAACCACTCGTCCGCGGGGATCACCCAGTCCTGTCCGCCGCTGTCGTAGAGGGGGTTGATGAACATCGTCGTGACGGCGGCCATTCCGAGCCGGTCGTAGTCGGGGCCGGTGTCGGGTTCGAGACGCTCCCAGTCGCCCGAGTTGGTGTCCTCGATCGCCACGTCGCGGGGCTGGTCGGCCGGGTAGGCCGCGGGGTCGATCACCTGCTCGGTAGTCACGGGTGGTTCGTCGTAGAGATCGTTGACGGCCGCCCAACCACCGGCCTCGTGAACCGACTCGATGAACGTCGGGCCCGAGTCGTAGGGGTAGAAATCGAGCAGGAGCAACCCGAGGTTCGCGGGCTGGTCGGGCTGTTCGCCCTCGCCGGGTTCGGCGTCGGCCGGAATCAGACACTCCCACTCCTCGCCACAGCGCTGTTCGTAGAGCGTCTCGAGGTAGACCGCGTCGCCCTCGATCAGCCCGAGTTCGGCGCTCGACCCGTCCTGTGTGCGGCTGTCGTAGCCCGCGAGGCCCCACTCCTGATCCTGGTAGGCGTGAACGAGCTCGTGGGCGAGCGTGAGTTCGTTTACCCGTGGTTCCTCCGCGTTCGAGACGAGGACGATCTCGGCGGTTTCCGAGGAGTAGAAGCCGGCGACCGCGGTGTCCATGTTCTCGTTTTGGACCGCGGTGGCGTTCTCGTCGCCCCCGACGAGAAACAGCGCTCGAAGCTTCGCGTTCTCGAAGGCGGCGCGGTCTTCGGGGGGGTTCGCGCCCAGTCCCGCGTACTCGCTCCGGAACTCCTCGCGGGTGACGACCGTCACGGACGGGCGCTCCTCGAACTCGACGCCCCGGATCGACTCGATGCGAACCATCGAACGCTCGACGACGGCTTCGAGTTCGGCGTCGGAGAGGCCCTCGTCCGCACTGAGCCCGAGTTCGTCGTCGGCGTCGGCCCCGGCCCCGCGCCAGTCGGCGTCAGTTTGGGCCGCGGCGGGTTCGCTCGGCGCGAGCGGCGCGCCGGTGGCGACGACCACCACACAGAGGGTGAGGACGACGAGGGCGATGGGGCGGCGCATACTCGATGCAGGGAGGCCCACGTGAAAAACGTATCCGCCAGCCCGTACAGTTAGGGCGATCGACACCCAACACGGGATATGGAGTTCGATCCCGAATCGACGGTGCTGATCGTCGTCGACATGCAGAACGGCTTCTGTCACGAGGAGGGGAGCCTGTACGCGCCCGCGAGCGGGGCGGCGATCGACCCGGTAGGGGAGGTCATCGAGACCGTCCGCGAAGCGGGCGCACAGGTGCTCTACACGCGGGACGTCCACCCGCCCGGCCAGTTCGACGGGAACCACTACTACGACGAGTTCGACCGCTGGGGCGAGCACGTCCTCGAAGGGTCGTGGGAGGCGGAAATCGTCGCGGAGCTCGCTCCTGACGAGGAGGATCATGTCGTCGAGAAACACACCTACGACGCCTTCCACGACACCGAACTGGAGGGATGGCTCCGTGCCCGAGGTATCGACGACCTGCTGATCTGTGGCACGCTGGCGAACGTCTGCGTCCTTCATACGGCCGGCAGCGCCGGGTTGCGGGACTTCAGGCCGGTCGTGATCGAGGATTCGTTGGGGTACATCGAGGAGGACCACCGGGAGTACGCCGTCGAGCACTCCGAATGGCTGTTCGGCGAGGCGATGAGAAGGGCCGACATCGAGTTCGAGTGAGGGGAAGGGAAACGGACATCCACGCCGGCTGGCGGCGGTTCGTGCCGACGGTCAGTCGGCACGGAACAGCCGGTAGGCGCCCTGACCGGTCGCGATGGGGGCGCGCCCCTCCGGCGTCTCGCTCTCGACGGTGATCTCGCTCACCCCGACGCTCCCCCCGGCGCGGATCACCTCCGCCGTGGCCGTGAGGTCGCTGGTCGCGCGTTCGAGGTAGTTGACGTTCAGGTTGATCGTCGCCACGCCGCCCTCGAAGGGGTCGTCGAGGGTCGTCCGCAGCGCTAGCCCGCCGGCGGTATCGACCAGCGTGGCGGCGACCCCGCCGTTGATCTCCGGGCGGACGTCGCGGCCCTCCGGGTGGGCGTTGGTGAGCTTGTCGTCATACGGGATCGACATGACCATCCGGCCCTCCTCGAGGGAATCGACGCGCGCGCCGAGCCACGAGAGGAACTCGTGGTGGTCGTCGATGTACGCTTGGAGGAACCCGCTGTCGACGGCGAGGTCGGTCATACGTCACGTCCAGAGCCCGAGGACTTGTACTCACCGGCATCGGATCTCGACTTCGACCCGGTCGCCGATCGAGAGGTCGTGACCCGGACGGACGAGTTTCGCGCCCAGCGTCTCCCGGCCGGCAGAGAGAGAAATCCCGGTGATCTCCTCGCCGTTGGCTCGCACCTCGATGGGGTTCCACTTGATGTGCCGCCCCGTCGCGGTGCCGATCCGCTCGCCGAGCAGCGAGACGGGCCCCGACGCGCCCGCGAACGCCCCGCCGCCCTCGTAGTGGGGGAGCCCACCATCGAGCGCCGTCTCTCCCGAGTCGTCGGCGATCCCCGCGAAGCGCTCGCCGGGGGAAGGGTGGGCGGGCGAATCGAGCACGGCGAAGGTCTCGCCGACGGCGTTGACGCGCCCGGTGCCGTCCCACGCCACCGGTTCGACCGCACAGTCGAGGTCGATGGGGAGCGATCCGGAGGCTCGATACGGGTTCGCGTCGGGCGCGCGAAAGCCCAGATGGACGTGGTCGTCGACCCACGGAGCGAAAAAGCCCGCGCGAACGGTGGTTCCCAGCGGATCGCCGATTTCGACGTGCTCGCCCGCCGAAACGACGGGATCGACGTGGAGGATCCGGGCGACGTGCTCCCCGCAGTCGATCAGGATCAGGTGGTCGTGATCGGGCGCGTAGGGTTTCGGCGGCGCGCGGACGGTCCGGACGTCGATCACCTCGCCGGAAACGGGACTCGGCGCGCCCTCCGCGGGATAGAGGTCGATCGCACGGCCCCGGTCGTGGGCGGCGTACGGGGAGTTGTAGAGGCTGAGCCGGGGATACCGCGCGAGGAGTTCGTGCGAGAGGGTGACGGACATGCTCGGGGGTTCGGGCGCGAGGGTTTAGCCCCGTCGCCTTCTATCCTACCTATGCGCGTGCTTCGGGGGCGGGCGGAGTCGATCGAGGCGGACCGTCGGGTGACGGCGGGGATGCTCGAACGGGCCGGCGAAACCCGCAAGCCAGCGGTCCGGGTCTGGACGCCCCATCGCCAGCTCGCCTTCGGTCGCCGGGACGCGAACGAACCGGACTACGGCGAAGCCTACGAAATCGCCGAGAAACGAGGGTTTCCGCCGGTGGAGCGAAGCGTCGGCGGCCGGGCGGTCGCCTACACCGGGACGACGCTCGCGTTCGCCCATGTGATCCCCATCGACGACCCCCGTGAGGGATTGAACGCCCGGTACGACGGGGCGAGCGAGCGGGTGCGGGAGGCGCTCGCCAGCCTCGGCGTCACCGTCGAGCGCGGCGAACCCCCCGAGAGCTTCTGTCCGGGCGCCCACTCGCTGAGTACGGACGGAAAGATCGTCGGGATCGCCCAGCGCGTTACCAGTAGAACCGCGCTCGTCTCGGGGATCGTCGTCGTCGCCGACCGCGGGGAGATCGCGGGCGTGCTTTCTCCCGTGTACAATGCCCTCTCGATCTCCTTCGATCCCGACTCGGTGGGTAGCGTCGCACGGGCGGGCGGGCCGGATGACCCCGAGCGGGTCGCCCGGGCGATCGAGGACCGCTTGGTCGACGGCACTCCACAGAAGATCGAGCGGATCGACCGAAAGCCGTAGGCCGCGGGGCACAAGAGGGGAGGTATGCTCATCGCGAACGCCACGCTGGCCGACGGGCGGACGGTCGACGTCCGGGTCGAGGGCGAGCGGATCGACGCCGTAGAGCCCTCGCTTCCGGGCGAGGCCGACGTCGACGCCGACGGGAAGCTCCTCCTGCCGGGCGCGATCGACGCCCACGTCCACTTCCGCGAACCGGGATTTCCCCACAAGGAGACGTGGAAAACGGGCTCGAGGAGCGCCGCCGCGGGCGGGGTCACGACCGTGGTGGATCAGCCCAACACCGACCCGCCGACTACTGATGGGGCAGGCTTCGACGCGAAGGCCGAACTAGCTCGAAAATCGCTGGTCGACTACGGGATCAACGGCGGCGTGATCGAGGACTGGAATCCCGACGAACTGTTCTCCCGCCCGGTCCTCGCGCTCGGGGAGGTCTTCCTCGCCGATTCGACCGGCGGGATGGGGATCGGGCGCGAGTCCTTCGAGGAGGCGGTCTCGCGGGCCGCTCGGGAGGGCGTGACCGTGACCGTCCACGCCGAGGACGCCACGCTGTTCGACGAGGAGACGCTCGAACGCGCAGGCGAGAAGGTCGGCCGGGAGGCCGACGCCGACGCCTGGAGCGGGTTTCGCACTGCTGAGGCCGAGGCCGCGGCGGTCGAACTCGCCTGCGAGGTCGGCGGCCGGAGCGACGCCGAGATCCACGTCGCCCACACATCGACGCCCGAAGGAATCGACATCGCCACGGAGGCCGGCGCGACCTGCGAGGTCTGCCCGCACCACCTCTTCCTCTCGCGGGCGGACCTCGACGAGTTGGGTACGTTCGGAAGAATGAACCCGCCGCTCAGGAGCGAGGAGCGCAGGGAAGCGGTCGCAGAGCGGGTGCAGGACGGTACCGTCGACGTCGTCGCGACAGATCACGCCCCCCACACCCGCGAGGAGAAGGAGGCCGGGGTGCGCGAGGCCCCGAGCGGCGTCCCCGGCGTCGAGACGATGGTCCCCCTCCTGCTGGCGGCGGCCGAACGCGGCGAACTGACCCGCGAGCGGGTGCGCGACCTGGTCGCCGCGAACCCCGCTCGGGTGTTCGATCTACCGCGGAAAGGGGAAGTCAGGGAAGGGATGGACGCGGATCTGGCGCTCTACGACCCCGAGCAGGTCGAGACGATCCGCGGGGAGACGCTGCACTCGAAGGCGGGATGGACGCCCTTCGAGGGTCACGAGGGCGTCTTCCCCGAGGTGACGCTGGTTCGGGGATCGATCGTCTACGAGCGCGGTTCGGGCGGGGAGCGGTTCGGCGAGGCGGTCGGGCGGAACGTACGGGAGTGATCGCGGACTACTCCAGTTCCTCGCCACAGTGCGGGCAGGTTTCGTGGTCGTGGCCGGTCTCCTCGGCGCGAAAGCGCTCGCTCGAACGCCGAACGTCGCGCATCACCTCCGAAATGCGGTCCTCGACGTCGAGTTCGTCGTTCGCGGCCAGATCCGCGCCCTCGACTTCGAGCAGGAACTTCGCGACCTCCGTGACCTCGTACATCAGGTCGTCGAGCTCCTCGGCGGTGAAAAAGCCGCTCATCGCGCCGTAGAGGAAGGTCGCGCCGGATTTGGTGACCTTCTCCTCGAAGGAGGCCCGGGCCTGATTGACGGCTTGGGGCGAGTAGGTATCGGTCATGAAGGGCACCAGTTCGGGCAGGTTCTCCCCGATCTTGGTCATCTCGACGCCGGTCTCAGTACGGAAGTCCGCACACAGCCGGGCGATGGCCCACTCGCGGGCGGTAACGTAGGTGCGGTCCCGGAGGAAGCCGTTGACCCGGTCGTAGGCCGCCCCGTCCATCTTGGTGAAGCGAGCGTAGCGGCGCACGTCGTCCGGGGTATCCGAGTCGTCCGTCGAGGGTGCCGATCCGGCCGTCTCGTCCGTGCCGGTCGGTTCGTCGTCGGTCTCGGGATCGGAGGACGAAGGGTTGGGCATGGGGTGGGTTTCGGAGCCGGGGGAAAAAACGTATCGCCCGGTAGGCTTTTGCGAGGAGGCCTCGAACGCCGGATCATGAAACTGCTGTTGGGTATCGGTGGTAGCGACGACTCCTGGCGGGCGCTCTCGCGGACCGCCGAACGCGCCGCGGAGGCGGACGACTCGCTCACCGTCGCTATCCTCGAAAACCCCGACTCGGAGATGTCCCCCGAAGAGATCGAGGGAAAGGTCGAAAAGACCCTCTCGGAGCACGACGTCGAGGCCGAGATCCGTCACGTCGAGGGCGATCCCGGCGCGATGCTCGTCGAGATCGGCGACGGTGAGGGCTACGACCAGATCGTCCTCGGGGGCGGTCAGCGAAGCCCGATGGGGAAGATCAGTGTCGGACAGGTCGCGGAGTTCGTCGTGTTGAACGCCGAAACCAGCGTCACGTTGGTCAGATAGATGACCGACTACGACTACCCCGAGGAGGTCACCGGCCCGTTCGACGCGCCCCCCATCGCGTTCGAGGACCGCGAGGACCGGCCCATCGAGATCAGGGTATACGACGAGGCACAGTTCGACGCTCTCTGTGAGATGTACGACACCTTCGACCCCGCGGACCGCGCCCAGGGGATCCCGCCGGCCCGCGAGGAGCGGGTGCGAAGTTGGCTCGACGTGATCCTCAACGAGGGCCAGGACGTCATCGCGGTCGATATCTCCGGAAGCGACGGACCCGGAGACCAACCGGAGGCGGATACGCCCGGTGAGACGGACGGGGAACGGGTCGTCGGTCACGCCACCCTCGTCCCCGACGGGGACGACGCGACCGAACTCGCCATCTTCGTCCACCAGGACTACCAGGGCGCGGGGATCGGCTCGCGACTCATCCGCGCGCTGTTGGGCTACGGCGCCGAGCAAGGGATCGAGAAGGTCTGGCTGACCGTCGAGCGCTGGAACCACCCGGCGGTGAACCTCTACGAGTCGGTCGGGTTCGAGTCCAGTAGCGTCGAAAGTTTCGAACTCGAGATGGCGCTGCGGTTGAACTAGGTCGAGAGGACGGGCTGGCTCGCATACAGCAGGACGTACTCCGCGGCGCGTTCGAGGACGTCGCCAGGGCCGTCGGTCGAGGGTTCGCGCGGGATGACGAGGAAGTCGGCGTCGACCTCCTCGGCACAATCGAGGACGGCGCTGCCGGGGTGGCGGGTCTTCTGGGTGGTCGAAAACCCGTAGGCGGAGGAGGAGGTGACCTCGACGTCGGTTCCCGCCGCGGTCTCGGCGGCGGTCCGGGCGAAGGCCTCGGTGTCGCTCGCGACGGCCTCGCGATCGATCGTGTCGGTCTCGATCCCGCGGACGAGTTCCTCGCCGAGGACGTGGACGACGTGGACCGAGGCCTCGTACTTCTCGGCGATCGCAACGGCGTACTCGATCGCGGTGACCGACTCGTCGCTCCCGTCGACCGGGACGAGGACGGTCTCGACGGACAGTGGCTCGCTCATAGCTACCCCTGTGTCACCCCGCATCAAAAACCCACCTCCCAACGGGTGGTTTTATTCTCGCGGGCGCAGTACCCCCGCCATGTTCGACACCGTCGTCATCGCCACCGACGGCTCCGAGAGCGTCGATCGGGCCGTCAGCGTCGCGCTCGATTTCGCCGCGCGCTTCGATGCGACCGTCCACGCGCTCTACGTCGTCGACTCCACGGAGGTCGATTCCTCTCCCGGGGAGCTTCAGGAAGACCTCCACGACGCCCTCGAGCGACAGGGCGAGCGCGCGCTCGAACGCATCGACGCCGCGGCCGACGACGTCGTCACCAGCGTCCGGGAGGGGCGACCCGTCGCCGAGGTCTGTGCGTACGCCCTCGAACACGACGCCGACGTGGTCGCGACCGGAACCCGCGGGCGCCACGGCGAGAATCGCCTCCTGTTGGGAAGCGTCGCGGAGGGAGTCGTGCGCACCTGCTCGGTGCCCGTCCTCACCGTCCGCCAGCTCGACGACGGAGGCGAGACGGCCCCGGCCTGAGGGCCGGAAAACCGGGGCTCCTTTCCCCCCGCACGCTCTGGATCGTGCATGGACGAATCCCTCATCGAGGACGATCTGGCTCTCCCGCGCAAGTCGATCCTGCCGGGCGCGGGCTTTTTCTACCCCGACGAGTTCGAGGAGGCCGCCGAGGACGCCGCCGCCGAGGAGGTGCTCGACGGCGTCGAGACCGCAGTCATCGCCGACCCCGACGCCGACGGGCTGGCCTGCGTCGCGATCCTTCGAGAAGTGTACGGCGCGGCCGCACTGCTCCCGACGAGCCCACACGAGATCGAGGATTCACTGGAGCGGGTCGCCGAGTACGCCGACGAGGGGGTCAGGCTGTTCGTCTGTGACCTCTGTCCGGACAAGTACGAGTACGTCGACGAGGAGCTCGACGCCGCGATCGACACCGCAAGCGACGTGCGCTGGTTCGACCACCACCAGTGGGGCGACGAGGTCGCAGAACAGGTCCGTGCGGCCGGTGCGGACCTCGTCGTCGGCGATAGCGACGAGGAGTGTACCGCCGACGTGGCGGTGCGCGCCCTCGATTCCGAGATCCCCCGCCACCTCGTCGAACTGGCGGCCGTCACGCGCGATCACGACCTCTGGCTTCGCGAGGACCCCCGCAGCGACGATCTGGCCGATTTCTCCTACTGGTCGGACCCCGAGGACTACGTGGAGATCGTCGCCGAACACGGGCCGGATCTGCCCGAAGACGTGCTCGACTTTCTCGCCGAGAAACGCGTCGAGAAGGAGGCGTTGATCGAACTGGCGGTCAAACGAAGCGAGCTGAAGGAGGTCGGCCCGTGGACCGTCGGCGTCACCTACGGGCGCTGCTCGCAGAACGAGGTCGCGGAAGCCATGCGCGAGCAGGGTGCCGACGCCTCGGTGATCGTCAAACCCGCGGGGTCGGCCTCCATTCGCGGCACGGAAGCGTTCCAGCGATGTCACGAGGTCGCGGGGCAGGTCAACGGCGGTGGTCACCCGAAGGCGGCGGGCTGCAAGCCCGACATCTACGAGGACATGCTGGATTACGCCCACCACTGGACGACCCGCGGCGCGACCACCAAACGGGTGATCCTCGACGCGTTTCTGAACCTCGAAGGCGACCACGGGACGGAAGCCGACGGGGAGTCACTCGAGGCGTGATCGGCCGGCCGCGAGCGCGCGCTCGATAGTGGATCCGGCGAGTGCCGGATACGGCGTCGGCGGATCGGGATCGGCCGGACGCTCGCAAAGGCGCTTTTCGTACCACCGGACGTCGTGCCAGGAACCGTTCTTGTAGCCGACGCCACGGTAGGTCCCGACGGGTTCGAACCCCGCCGACTCGTGAAAGCCCGTGCTCGCGGGATTCGGAAGTGCGATCCCCGCGTAGGCGGTGACGAACCCCTGTTCGCGAAGGAGCGCGAACAGCGCGCCATACAGCCCACGGGCGATCCCCCGGCGATGATGGGCCGGATCGACGTAGACCGAGACGTCGGCCGACCAGCGGTACGCCTCGCGATCACGATGGGCGCCGGCGGAGGCGTACCCGACGATCCCGTCGGCCTCGCAGACGAGCCACGGGTGGTGTTCGGTGGTGGTGGCGATCCGCGTGCCGATCTCCGCCTCGGCCGGCGGGTGGGTTTCGAAGGAGACGGCCGAGTCCTCGACGAACGGGGCGTAAATCCGGGCGATTTCGGGGGCGTCCTCGGCGGTCGCGGGCCGCAACGTCGTCGTCATACCGGTTCATCGAAACGGGGGAGCAAAAACGTCGTGCTTACTCCCGGCGGGCGAGCAGTCGGAGGACGATCTGGAGGACGTGGACGAACACACCCATCACGGCGATGTAGACCCCGATCCCGGCGAGCGCAGCCGGGAGGTCACGACGGGCGCGAACGCGCCAGATCTCCCAGCCGAGCCGAAAGAAAAAGCCCACGAAGACGAGGACGAACCCCACAAGCAGGAGGGTGGGGGCGACGAACGTACCGATGGCGATGGCTACGGTCCCGAGCAGGAAGGCGACCGTCGAGTACGTCGACCACCGGTCGAAGGACTTCGAGCGGGCGTAGACGTAGAGGGCGACGAGTAGGGTCAGCCCGCCGGTGACGGCACCGGTGATCGCGAGCGCGGGGACCCGCAGGTCGGGCGGCGCAAACGAGAGGACGCCCGCGCCGAAGGTGCCGAACGCACCCTGTAGGATCACCACCCCGACGAACGCCAGCGGGCCGTTCCCGGTCGTGACGCCGCGTTCCGCGACCCACTGGCCGACGAACAGCGCCACGCCGTAGACGAGCACGCCGAGGATCGGCGCCGAAAAGAGCGTCGCGTTTATCGCCGCGATCGACGTCGTCGCGAGGAGGGCCATCAGCGCGACGTTGATCACCACTAAGGCGGTTGCGATGAGGACGGCTTTCCACTCGCGCGTCGAGAGCAGCAGGCCGCGGCGGGTCTCAGCGCGCGTCTCGTGGGACATAGCAGTACTACCGGTCGGAGTCGAATAGGCCTCTCGGCCGAGCGCTCGTCGACGTCGACGGGCTACGCGAACGCGAGGCTTAACCGCCGACCCCCGTATCGCCGTGTATGCACCTCGACGCGATCGGTTCCGATAAGCCGATCATCGGTATGGTTCACCTCCCGGCACTACCCGGCGCGCCGGCGTACGACGGCGACTTCGAGGCGGTCCGCGAGGCCGCCGTGCGCGACGCGCGCCGGCTCGAATCGGGCGGCGTCGACGCCCTGATGGTCGAGAACTTCGGGGACGCACCCTTCTACCCCGAGGACGTCCCGAAACACGTGGTCGCGTCGATGACCCGGGTGGCAGGCGATCTCCGGGAGGCGGTCGACCTCCCGCTGGGGATCAACGTCCTGCGAAACGACGCCGCGGCCGCCCTCTCGGTCGCGAACGCGGCCGGCGCCGGGTTCGTCCGGGTGAACGTCCACGTCGGCGCGCGGGTGACCGATCAAGGGATCGTCGAGGGGCGGGCACACGAGACCATGCGCCTGCGCGAGCGTCTCGAAAGCGACGTCGCCGTCCTCGCCGATATCGACGTGAAACACTCCGCGCCGCTTGCCGAGCGCGCACCCGACGAGCCGGAAGGGGAGGAGGTGGCCGAAGCGATCGAGCGCGGGCTCGCCGAGGGGCTCGTCGTCAGCGGCGCCGGCACGGGCCACGCCGTCGCCGGCGATCACCTCTCGGCGACGGTCGCGGCCCGCGACGAGCGGGGGCTGGACGCGCCGGTGTTCGTCGGGAGCGGCGTCACCGCCGAAACGGTCGCCGAGGTGCTCGACGCCGCGGACGGGGCCATCGTCGGCACCGCGCTCAAGGAGGGCGGCGAGACGACCGCTCCCGTGGACGAGGAGCGAGTCAGGGAACTCGTGGCCGTCGCCGACGAGGCCCGCTGAGGTCTAACGGGAGTCCAGAAAGCTCCGGACGTCGGAGGCGCTCGCCAGGCCGCCGCGTGCCCCCTCCGCGGTACAGTTGCACGCCGCGGTCGCCGCGGCGAACCGCCCCGCCTCGGCCGCGGGTTGTCCCTCAAGCAGCCACGCGTGGATCAGCCCTGCGGTGAAGGCGTCGCCCGCACCGGTCGTGTCGACGACGTCGACCTCGAAGGCGTCGATCTCCGTTACCGCCGCCCCGTCGAACAGCAGGGCACCGTCCGCGCCGCGGGTGATCGCGGCCCGCCGGACGCCGCGTTCACGGAGCTCGCGGATCGACCCGCGCGGGCCGGCATCCAGATACGACCGGGCCGAGACCTCGTTCATCACGAGGAGGTCACAGTGCGCAGCGAGGTCGTCGATAGTCGCCGGCCGGGTCGCGCGGCCGTCGAGCTCCGACAGCGGCCCCGGGAGATCGCACACCAGCGGCGGTAACGTATGAGCGGCCGCGAGCTCGCGGGTCACCCGATCGGGGGCATACGCGCTGGTGAAGATCACGTCGGCCCGCCGGAGGTACTCGTAGTCGCCCTCGCGGAGCCGGAGGTTGGGGACGCTTTCGCCCCCTGCGACGATCATCCGCTCGCCGTCGGGATCGCGCAGGATCATCGAATAGGAGGTCGGTTCGTCGCCGCGGCGGACCCGGCTGGCGTCGACTCCACGCTCGCGGAGGTCCGCGAGCACCCGGTCGCCGTCGGCGTCGTCGCCGACGCGCGAGACCACGCCCGCGTCGCGACCCAGCCGCGCGAGCGCGCTCGCCACGTTCGCGGCGACGCCACCGAACGCGGTGGTCTCCCCGCGGACGAACGCGCCGCCGTCGGGCTCGGGGAGGTTCGACAGCGCGTAGAGCCGGTCCACGAGCGCGCTCCCGACCGCCACCACTTCGAGGTCGCTCATCGGGCTGATGGAGGGGGCCCGCCGATAAACGGGTTGCGAGGACGGATCAGGAACGGGCGCGGGACCGCCAGTAGCCGGGATTCGACGGGCTCAGCGCTCGCCGGCGACCCAGCGGTCGGAAAAAGCGGTGCCACAGCCACACTGGGCGTAGGCGTGGATCACGTCGCCCTCGGCGTAGATGCCGCCGACCTCCTCGTTTTCCGCCTCGGCGAAGGCGAACGTGAATCGGACGTCATCCGAACCGCAGGCCGGACACGCTCCCCTGGCGAGGTCGGCGTCGATCGCGCCCTCGGCGTCCATCGCCTCCTTCGCGAACGCCATCGCGTCCGTGCCGGCGACTTTTGAGAAGGCGTTACGCCCGCTCTCGCCGGGGACGACCAACACGATCCCGTCCCCCGCGTCCTCGCCGTACTCGGCGAGCTTGCCGAGATCGTCGACGACGTCCTCGGCGAGATGGATCGCGACGTCCTCGGGGCGCTCGCCCGCGAGGAACTCCTCGAGGCGGCTCATGAGTCCTCCAGATCGCGGGCGATGTTCGCGAGGCTCTCCTTGGGTTTCTCGACGGCCTCGTAGACGACCTCCTCGCCGGGTTTTCGCAGACCGTAGGCGAACTCGGGCTCGATGGTGTCGAGCAACACCGAGCCGCCGACCGGGCGGCCCGCTTCTTCGAGCCACTCCCCGAGGCGGTTCGTTCCCGAGCCCTCGCGGGCCATGTCGGGGCCGTCGTACGCGCCGCTTACGTGGGGACCGTCAGCGAACCCGCCCTCGACCTTCGCATGATAGGTCGTTCCGTCGATGACGAGGCGGACGACCTCACCCGCTGGCAGCGAGCCCTCGGGCAGGTCGATCCGTTTTCGGCGCGCGCCGTGACGGGCGACCGTGGCGCGCAGCGTCTCGACTGCCGGGTTCTCGCTCGAAATTCGGTCCATGGGAAGGGGGAGTTACTCGTCGTCGTCGTCGTCGTCTTCGTCGTCGCCGTCCTCGCTGAACAGGTCCTCGACGCTCTCGTCGCCGTAGGCGCTGATCTTGGCGTTGATCTGAACGACTTCCTCGCTGATCTCGCGCCCGCGGACGGTGACGCGCTTTCGCTCGCCGTCGCGCTGGGGCTTGTAGCCGGTGCCACCGGTGAGAAGCACCTGCTTGAGAGCGGGGCCCGAGACGTCCGAGCGAAGGGGACGGCCGGCGGTGTCCGAGCCGCCGGTGAGTTCGAGCGAGTAGTCGGAGAGGCCGACAGCGCCTCCGTCGACCTCGTCGCCGAGGTCCCGACCGAGGAACCGGTTCGCGTCTTGACCATCTACGTCGCGCTGGTAGGTCGCACCCGTTTCGGGGTCCGAGACGACGACCTTGAAGTCTGCCATGGCCGAAATCAGACGGGCGCGGGTAAAAAGGGTGTTGAACCGGCCGCGCACCCCGAGAACGGCTCGCGTATCGACGGGCACAAACCGCCCCAATTCCGAGGGAGGGTAATGGATATCGAGTTCCTCGGCGGAGCCGGGGAGATCGGCCGCAGCGCGGTCCTCGTCACCGGAGACGACGGGACGCTGCTGCTCGATTTCGGGATGAGCACCGACAACCCGCCGCGCCTACCCCTCGACTGTGACCCCGACGCCGTCGTCGTCTCACATGGCCACCTCGACCACGCCGGGGCGGTGCCCGCGCTGCTCTCGGGCGAAGCGCGCCCGCCGGTTCACTGGACGCCCCCCACACGGGAGCTCGCGACGACGCTCGCACGCGATACGCTGAAACTCCACGGAGGGAGCTACCGGTGTCCGTTCACCGAAACCGACGTCGCGCGGCTCACGCAGGTCTCACGGACCCACGGCTACCGCGAGCCATTCGAGGCCGCCGGCTTCGAGGTGACGCTGTACAACGCCGGTCACATCCCCGGCAGTGCCCATGTGATAGTGGACGAAGCGGGCCGGAGTCCCGCCAGCAGCCGGACGCAGTCCGGCGACAACGGGGGGACACGCCTGCTGTACACCGGCGATTTCCACGTCGACGAGCGGGAACCGTCGGCCGGGACGAGTGACCACGATGGCCCCTACGGACAGCGCCTCGTCGCGGGCTCGACCGCCCGGCCCGAGGCGGACCTCGTGATCTGTGAGAGCACCTACTCGGACGTGAGCCACGATCCGCGCGCCGAGGTCGAACGCCGGTTCGCAGAGAGCGTCAGAACCACGCTCTGGGAGGGCGGCGCCGTCGTCGTGCCCGCGTTCGCCATCGGGCGAACCCAGGAGCTGCTGCTGGTCTGTGCGGAGTACGACATTCCCTGTTACGTCGACGGGATGGGCAAAGGGGTGACGCGAATGCTTCGGCGCCATCCCGAGTTCGTCCGCGACCCCGAGGCGCTCAAACGCGCGACCTCCCACGCGCGGTTCGTCACCGGCCGGGACGGCCAGCGAAAGCGGATCGCCGAGCAGAACGCGGCGATCGTCACCACCAGCGGGATGCTTTCGGGGGGGCCGGCGATGACGTACATTCCAGAGATCCGGCGGAATCCGACCAACAAGATCGCGATGACGGGCTATCAGGTCGAGGGCACGCCCGGACGCGAACTGCTCGATACCGGGAGCGCCGAGATAGATAGACGGGTACTGCCCGTCGCGGCACGGGTCGAATCGTACGACTTCTCGGCGCATACGGATCGCGGGGGTCTGTTCGAGTTCCTCGCGAACTACGAGGACACCCCGATACTGGTGAACCACGGCGACCGCTGTGAGGCGTTCGCGGCGGAGCTTCGCGAGGAGGACTACGAGGCGAGCGCGCCCGAACTCGGCGAGACGATCAGAGCACCGTCGTCCACGCGAGCACGACGATGAAGACGCCGATCACGACCGCCGAGAGGACGTCCAGCGCGAACCCGCTCTCCCCGCGGATGTCGCGGGTCGTAAAGGCGAGCGCGAGCAGTCCCCCCACCGTCACGAGCAACACGAGCGCGACGTACACGAGATCGAGCAGTCCTGCCATGTTCGCGCTATCGACGGGCCGTCACTAAGCGTTTCGGGAGCACAACGGTAATGGCACCCCACGGAGTAGCCCGACCATGCGAATGGAACTGCGGGTGTGCAAACACTGCTTCAACGGCGAGCACGGCAACCCGTCGAAGACGGCCGTCACCCAGGACATGGTCGAGTGCGCCAAGCAGGTCCGCGAGTACAAGGACCTCATCGGCCTCGAGAGCCTGTACATCACGATGGTCGAGGAGGGAGATACGGGCGGCGCGGAGGCGCTTCCGGCCATCGTCGCGAGCATCGAGGGCAACCGGGTGAACCTCTCGGACACCCAACTCGTAATGGAGGACGCAGAGGGCAACATGCTCGTCTACCCCGAGCCCGAGGACATCCTCGAGGTCCTGACGCGTAACCTGGATCAGATCGACGGGCAGACCCGAAACGACGTGATGGTCGACCTCTCGGAGGACTCGACCGAACTGGTCGGTTAGGGACGATCACGGCGATCGGATTCTCCCATCCCAACCCCAGGGGCGGCGTTCGACGCGGAGGCCGGCGATCGGCCTTGCGAGCGCGGGGCGAGGGCCTTTACCTGCACCGCATATAGAACGGGTATGGAAACCAACGCTGGTGACGACGGCGGCGACCGGATCGACGAGGGAGTCGACTGGAACGACGACGAGCAGTTCGAGTGGAGCGTCGAGGACCTCCCGTTATCGGGCGACATAGATGCGACCCTCGAACGCATCGAGTGGGTAGGTGACCTGCTCGACGAGGCGATCCCGGTGCCGGGGACGGACTACCGCATCGGCCTCGATCCCCTCCTCGGGATCGTTCCCGTGGGCGGTGACGCCATCGCGACGGTGATCTCACTGTACATCATCGGGGAAGCCGCCCGCGTCGGCGTCTCGAAATCGACGCTCGGCCTCATGATCGGGCTGGTCGCCGTCGACGCCATCGTCGGTTCGATCCCGGTCATCGGGACGGTGTTCGACGCCGTCTGGAAGTCGAACAAGTGGAACGTCGAACTGCTCAAGCGGGAACTCGACGCCTAACGACGGACGGTACTCCCGTCTCACCGTCCGGTTTTTCGACGTCTCCTCGGTACGTCGAGAACACTCCTATAGAGTCGTGACGACGGTTGAAAGGGAAACGGGATTCAACGCGAGCGCGGTCAGTCGTCCGTCCTACCGCCGTCCGTCGCGGCCGTGCGAGCCTCCTGGCGGCGCTGGCGCATGTAGCGCGCCCGGAGGACGTTACCGTACATCGAGAGGAAGAGGCCGATGAAGAGGACGAGGACCCCGATGTTGATGCCGACGGTACGGAGGAGACTCCCCTCGCCGAAGACGATCGTCTGACTGATGGGGTAGCCGCCGTAGCTCATGCTCGCCAGCAGGATGCTCACGACCCCGATGATCGTGAGCACGCCCATGACGTTGGTCACCCAGCCCCAACTGGGTTTCAGCCGGAGGCGCTCGATGCCGGTCACCGACTCGGACTCGGCGTCGCCGTGATACTCGGGCGTGTCGGATTTCGGGAGAAAGGCCTTCATCTCGACGGGGTAGAACGCCGGATGGAAGCCGTGTTCGAAGGTGTGAAACATCACTCCCATCATCATGATCACGCCCAGCGCGCCGTGGAACGCGACGAACGCGATGACGACCGACTGTGAGTTGTAGAAGTCGATCAGCATCGTCTTCTGCCAGATGAGGAGCCCCGAAACCATCAACAACAGCAGTTCGACGGCGAAGATGGCGATCACACCCTTGCCCACGTAGGAGAGCAGCGGGATCTCGTCGGCCGAATAGCCCGCGAACTGTCGGGCGTTGGGGTGGCGTTCGTCGGCCATGCCGGCCGCGAACTTCATGTCCTGGACGAACGCGGCGACGTCGCCGGGGGTCGGCAACACTGCGGTGAGGCTGACCGAACCGCCCGCGCGCAGGAGCATGTAGAAGACCCAGAAGGCCGTCAGGAAGATCAGCGCGAAGCCCGCGACCCGGTGGACCGCGAGCACGCCCGTGTTGCCGCCCATGAGTTCGACGAGCCACCACAGTTCGTCGTTGAACGCGACGGCGTAACCCGTGAAGAAGAGCAGGAACACCGTCAGCGCGAGCAGCGAGTGAAACATCGTCGTCACGCGGGAGAACTTCCCGTGGTCGAGGGAGGTCATTCGGCGTCACCCCCACAGGTGGTGTCGCTCGCGGAGTCGGATCGCTCGCCCCCGTCCGTCGCGACCGCGTCGCTGTTTCGGCGCGGGGCTCCGTGCGGGCGCATGCGCGCGGCGAGCCGGCGGAAGGCGATCCAGTGCATGAAGATCATCACGAGGATGAACACGCCCATCAGCACGTCCGCGAAGTGGATCAGCGTGATCAGCCAGTCCAGGGCCGGCTTCGTGTTGCCCTGGATCCACCCCGCGCCGACGCCGCCGCCCTCGACGGTCGGGCGCACGCGCTGGAGCGCCTCGAACTGGATCGCCCGGACGCCGATCAGCCAGACCGATCCGACCGCGAGCGCCAGCGAGAGGACGGCGCTGATCCAGAAGGCCGCCCGATCCGAGAGCCCGCGGTTCCCGCCGTCGGACTCCGTACGCTCGTCGGCAACGTGATCGGAGTCGCCGCCGGTCTCGGGGTCCGTGTCGCTCATCTGTCGAACATCCCCGTGTCGTCGCCGAAGATGATCTCCATGGCGGTGTCGTTGAAGAACGCACCGCTGTCGCGTTTCTCCAACTCGTCCGCGATCTCGCCGGAGGAACCCACGAGGATGGCGTCGGTCGCACACTCCTCGGCGCAGGCGGGTCCCTTCCCGACGTCCTGGCGCTCCTCACAGCCCGTACACTTGTCCATCGTCCCCCCCGATCCGACGACCGCGGTCAGCCCCTCGTTCGATTCGGGGAACTGGGGCGCGCCGAACGGACAGGCCGAGAGACAGTACTGACAGCCGATACAGAGGTCGTCGACGACCTCGACGAAGCCGTTGTCCTTCTTCTGGAGGGCGTTGGTCGGACAGACCGACACGCAGGGGGCGTTCTCGCAGTGATAACACTGCATCGGGAGGCTCGTCTCGCCGGGGCTCATCCCCTCCTCGATCGCGCTGACCTGCTGACCGTTGAACCCGCTCTCGCCCTCGACGCCCTCGAGCATCGTCGTGATGTCGATACGCTGGTCGTCGACCGGGACGTCCCAGGTACGCTTGCAGGCGACCACGCAGCCGCCACAGTCGATACACGCCTCGACGTCGGGGAAGATCCGCATCCCCTCGCCGGTACTCATGACGCCCTGACCGAGTCGCTCTTGGGTCGATTCGTTCGCTGACATTCTAGTCGTCCCCCGTCTGTGGTTGCATGCTCTGGTTTCTGACGTCCCACTCGTAGGAGTCGCCGAGTCCGGCCTCCTCCTGTGGGTAGTCGATGACCTCCATGTTCAGTTCCTCGATGCGCTGTTCGGTCGCCTTCTCGACCCGGACGAGTCCCGCCTTGGTCTCCTGCATCTGCGTCTCGGCGTCGAACCCACTGGAGGTGACGAAGTTCGCGCTGTCGCCGATCGCGAGCGGCTTCGATCCCTCGGGGTACTTGTCGCTCATGTTCTGCCCGTGGGCGATCCCGCCCCAGTGATACGGCAGGAAGACCTCGTTACCGCCCTGTGGGCGGTAGGTGACCTTCGCTTTCACGAGAATCGAGCCCTTGTCGGCGTCGGCGGAGGTGATGATGACGTGGTCCTCGCCGCCGACCAGATCGAGGTCCTCGGCCATGTCGGGGTGGATCTCCGCGTACATGTGGGGCTGGAGGTCGGCCGTATAGGGGTTGTTCCGCGTCTCGGCGCCCCCGCCCTGATGTTCGACCTGTCGCCCCGATGTGAGGATCGTGTCGATCCCCTGGTCGTAGGCGCGCTGGGTCGCCTCCTGCTGGGTCGCGGCGTTGTTCTGATCGAGCCGGAAGAAGTTGGTCTGCTGGCCGTTTGCGGGCCACTGCTCGGCCAGATCGGGCCGCGGGCTCTGGATCGGTTCGCGGTGTTTCGGGACCGTATCGATGAAGTTCCAGACGACCGCCCGTGCCCGGCCGCGTCCGGTCGGCGGGTCAGGTTGGGCGTTGTCGTACTGCTCGTAGAACGCCAAGTTGTGGTCGTGGTCCCGCTGTTCGTTCAGCGCGGCCGCACAGTCGTAGATCGAGACGTCCTCGCGCAGCGCGTATTCCATCGGAATCGTCAACGAGGAGGCATCGGCCGGGTCCTCCGGCAGCGTCGTCGTGAAGCCCGGATACTGCGGGACACCGATGACCTCGCCGTCGAACCAATCGGGCTGATAGGACTCGCGAAGCATGTCCAGGCCCGCCTCGCCCTCCTGCTCGTAGGTCTCGGCGAGCGGGTACTCCTTGTCGACGCCCGTCGCCTCCCACTCCTCGGGCGTCGGGGCGTCGATACCCCAGTTCGCGCGGAAGTCGTGACCACCCTCGGCCGGATGGACGTCGTCGCGCCAGATGATCGGCGTCCCGGGATGCTCGTCGCCCCAACAGGGCCACGGCAGCCCCCAGAACTCGCCGCTGACCGGCAGTCCCTCGCTGTCGGCCCGCAGCGTCTCGGTGCTGAAGGCGTCGTCGTGTTCCTTCTGGCGCTGGAGGCGTTCGGGACTCTGCTGGTAGCCGACCGTGCGCACCCCGAGGTTGATCTCCCGCAGCACGTCCTCGTAGGTGCTCTTACCGTTGTAGAGTTCGGGACCGCTCCCCCAGTCGAAGTGCTCGCCGAAGCCGAAGCGTCCGGCCAGTTCCTGCATGATCTGCAGGTCGGGCTTGGAGGCGTGGGCCGGCGAGGCGACGGGTTCGCTCCACTGGACGGAGCGATGGGAGTTGGTCACCGAGCGGTGGTGCTCGTACTGGCTCGATACCGGCAGCAACAGGACGTTGTCGGCGTCGGCGTCCTCAAGCGTGCCGGCGACGGCGGGGAAGAGGTCGACGACCACCAGCAGGTCGAGCGCCTCCATCGCCTTCTTCATCTTGTCCATCTCGGTGATGGAGTTGGCCGAGTGGCCCCAGAAGAAGGCCATCTTCAACGGGTCGGGCTGGTAGAGGGTCGACTCGTGGAGCCGGTCCTCCTGCTGGAGGGCGGCCTCGTACCAGCGGGCGACCGACAGCCCGTCCTGGAGCATCATCGTCCGCGGGTCGATCTGGCGTTGAGAGCCGCCGTCCTCGGAGCTGCCCTGATCGGCGCCGCCGTCCCCACCCGACCCCCCTTGGGCAGCGGGATCGCCCGTCTGCGAGTCGGCCTCGGTTGGGGACTGGGAGTTCGGACCCGCGCCGGTGTCCTCGGCCTGCGAGACGTCCTCGACGGCGTCGCTCTGTTCGGTCTCCGCCGATTGGAGTTCGCTTGCGGCGGGCGGGCCGCCACCGCCCGCGGAGAGCTGCTGCCAGATGTCGTCAGGCATCGTCGCGAAACGGTCGTGAAGGTCCCAGAAATCCGTCGAGCCGCTCGTCCACGGGCTCCGGTTCCAGACGTTCGTCCAGTGGACCCACGAGCCGGCCGCCGACACGGAGTAGTAGCCCGGTAGGATGGTGCTGTCGACGCCCAGATCGGTCGCACCCTGGACGTTGGCGTGTCCACGCATCACCTGCAGGCCGCCGCCGCTGCGGGCGGCGCTGCCCGAGGCAAGCGAGTGCAGCGCGTACGAGCGGATGTTCTGGGTACCGTTGTTGTGCTGGGTGCCGCCCATCGCCCACTCGATCTGGATGTTGGGCTTGTTCTCGATGATCAGGTCGCCGAGCTCTTGGAGCTGCTCGACGTCGATCCAGGTGATGTCGGCGACCGTCTCGAGGTCGTACTGTTCGAGTTCGGCCTCGGCGTCGGGCCAGCCGTTGACCCGTTCGGAGAGCATCTCGTCGTCGAGTTCGCCCTGCTGCTCGAGGTAGTTCATCAGCCCCATCAGCAGCGCCACGTCGGTACCCGGACGCATCCGGTAGTAGTTGTCGGCGTGCGAGGAGGTCTTCGTGTATCGGGGGTCGATCGAGACGACGGTCCCGTCCCTCGCTTGCCCCTCGAGGATGTGCTGCATCGCGATCGGGTGGGACTCGGCGGGGTTCTGCCCGCAGATGATGAGCAGATCGAAATTCCGGTAGTCGTTGATCGTGTTGGTCATCGCCCCGTAGCCCCACGTGTTCGAAAGGCCCGTGACGGTCGGGGAGTGACAGATCCGCGCCTGGTGATCGCAGTTGTTCGTCCCCATGAAGGCCGAGAGCTTCCGGAAGGCGTAGGCCTCCTCGTTTGCGTGGTGGGCGCTTCCCATCATCATGACGCTCTCGGGGGTGTACTCCTCGATGATCTCGGCGTACTTCTCTTCGATGATGTCGTAGGCCTCGCTCCACGAGATCGTCTCCCACCCGCCGTCGACCCGGTGCATCGGCCGTTTCAACCGACGATCCGAGTGCTCGGTCTCGAGGATCCCCGCGCCCTTCGAACAGAGCGAACCGTTGTTGATCGGGTTCTCGTGCCACGGCTCCATACCGACGAAGGAATCACCCTCGGTGACGCCGCGAAAGCCACAGCCGACCGCACAGTAGTTACAGATCGTCTTGGTCATCTCGCCGTCCGGGGTGGTACCTTCGTCCTCGTCGTCGTTCTGGGCGAGGGTCTGCCCCGCCGCGCCGCCGCCGAGCGCGACCGCGCCCGCGAGCGCGCTCGCCTTCAGGAACGACCGCCGGTCGAGATCCAGAGAGACGGGCTCCGCACTCATCCGCTCGCCTCACCCCGTGGCGAACGGCTCACGGCCCGCTCGGTCTGATAGATCGTGATAGTTCTACGCATGCTACAGTCCTACTGAACAGACGACAATTAACGTTGTGCTTTCTGTGAAAAAACAGGCCAGGGCGTCGTGTTTCGTGCGGGCGCAAGACCTTTCCGCACCCCTCACTACCCACCGCCAATGAAGACCGGTGCGTTCGTCTGCTCGTGTGCTGGTACCTGCGAGGTCGATCTCGAGGACGCCCGCGAGGGGATCGAGGGGGTCGACGTCGCCGCCAGCTCCGAGCTGCTCTGTGGGGAGAAAAAGGGGCTGCCGGCGATGGAGCAGGTCATCGAGGAATACGAACTCGACCAGCTTCTCGTGACCTGTCCCGAACCGGGAGTCCAGGATAAACTCGGCGGCGTCGCGGAGGACCACGGCCTCCATCCCGAGGCGGTCTCTTTCGTCGACCAGCGCGAGGCTGCGGGCTGGGTCCATCCCGAGGAAGAGGCGACCGACAAGACCTCGAGAATGGTCAACGCCCGTCGGGCGGGCCTCGAGGAGGAGGCGATCGCGCGCTCGATCTCGCGCGAAGCCGGCGAGCGCGTCGCGGTCGTCGGCGACGCGGAGGCCGCCGCCACTCTCTCGGAAGACGCCGAGGTGACGCTGATCGCCGACGGAAAGGAGTTCGCCGGCGTCGACGGGTTGGAGGACGTGACCATCGAGCGCGGGCGGGTCACGGGCGTCGCCGGCGAGTTCGGCGACTTCTCGGTCGGGCTCGAAGCCCGCGTGAGCGACGAGTGCATCTCGTGTATGAAGTGCGTCCACGAGGGTCCCGATGGACTGGTTACACGCCGGCCGGTCGACATCGCGCCCGATGCACCCGAGGGCGAATGGACCGACGTCTGCCCGACCGACGCCATTGAGATGGACGGCGTCAAAAGGGATTTGGAGGTCGACCAGGTGGTCCACCCGGGCGGTGATTCGAAGGCACGCGGCGGGCGTATCGGCTACTACACCGACGCGGGGCCGGCGACGATGGCCGCCGCAGAGAGCCTTCTCGGAGGGATCGAAAAGCCCGACTTCCTCGACTTCGAGATGGACGTCTGCGCCTCCGGCGAGTCGAACCAGGAGGGCTGTCGGGCCTGCTACGACGCCTGCCCGCACGATGCGGTCGCGAAACCCCGCCCCGACGAGGTCGACATCGACCCGATCGCCTGTCAGAACTGCGGGGCCTGCACCAGCGCCTGCCCGACCGGCGCGGTGAGCCTGCGCGAACCGTCGAACGAGCGCATCGCCCGCGAGGTCGAGGCGCTGCTCGGAACCGGCGCCGACCAGGGCGGCTGGTTGTCGAGAGCGTCCGGCATCGAGAAACCCATAATCGCCTTCACCTGCGGCGAGCGCGCCGACGACGCCCTGAGCGAGTTCGGTAAACGCGCCGCTTCCGGGGAGGAAATCGAGTACCCGCCGATCCTGCCCGTCTCGGTGAACTGTGCCGACACCGTCGGCGAATCCCACGTCGCCCACGCGCTGGCCTGCGGCGCGGCCGGCGTCGCGATACTGGGCTGTGGCTGTGACTGTCGTCACTCGGGGGCCGACCCGAAAGAGGAACTCGTCGAGCGGCTCAACCAAGCCACGCGGGACATGGGGCTCGGCGAACGGGTGGGCTTCTTCGCGCCCGAAGCCGGCGAGCCCGGAGGATTCGTCGAGTCGCTGTCGGCGTTCGAGGAATCGTTAGAGCCCTCGCCGGTCCCGGAGGGCGACCACCGCGCCGACGGAACGTTGCTCCACAGCGACCACGAAAATCAGGAGTTCTATAACCACGGCTGGACCCTCGAGAGCGTCCGGGCGATCCTCGAACACGTCGAACCCGATCGGGAGGTGATCCGCGGCCTTTCGGACTTCGGCCGGATGGAGGTCTCGGATGCCTGTACGCTGACCCCCACCTGCTCGAACCTCTGTCCGACCGACGCGATCAGGAGGACCGAGTGGGGTCTGGAGTTCAACCACGAGAAATGCGTCAACTGCGGGCTCTGTGAGGAGGGGTGTCCCGAGAGCGCGATCACGATGAGGGATGGGTTAGACCTCTCGCTGCTGCCGGAGAACCGCGCCGAGGAAACCGAGGAAGGCGAGGATCCCGCCTGGACGCAGACGTTCGAGGGCGAGATGCTCGAGTGTGCCCGGTGTGGCGACCCGTTCACGAGCGAGCGCTCGGCCGCGAAGATCGAGGAGGAGGTCGGCGATCTGGTTGCCGGACTGGCCCCGAGCGCCGAGGAGAGCGTCTTCAACTACTGCCCGGACTGCCGGGCGTACCTGCTCTACGACCGGGGGAACTGAGATGAGCGACGAGGAGATCTACGCCGCCCGACTCGAACTGGTCGACTTCCTGATCGAGGCGCTGTGGGACGCGCCGAGCGAGGAGTTCGTCGGAACCCTGCTGTCGGGCGAGATCCGAACCCCCGAGAGCGTCGACGAGGACCTCGATACGGGCTTCGAGGAGCTGCGGACCTTCGTCGAGGAAAACGAGGGGCGCGACGTAGCGGCGGTCCAGCGGGAGTTGAACCGCGAGTACACCCGCGTGTTCGTTGGCCCCCGACCCCCGGTGATGGCCCACGAGAGCTACTACCGCGAGGACATGGACTTCTTGGGGACTGGCAAGGCCGAGGTCGAGGCGAGTTACGGCGCCGCGGGCTGGACCCCATCCGAGGACTACCCCGAGGAGGGCGACTTCGTCGCCGTCGAACTCGCCTTTCTCAGACATTTAATCGAGCGCCAGCGCAGGGGCGCCGAGGAGGCGTTCGGCTACGAGCGGGTCTTCGTCGAGGAACACATGACCCACTGGATCGACGACTGCGCGGACGACATCATCGAGTACGCCGACGGCGCGTTCTACGAGGCGGTCGGTCACCTCCTCGCGGGCGTCGTCGAGTTCGAGGCCGAACTCGCCGGCCAGATGGCCTGAAGGCACAACGTTTTTGCGCGAGACACGCCCTGAACGAAATATGGCGCTCAAGACCGCGCTCGAGCACAACCCCGTGCTCACGGTCGCGTTCCTGCTCTTCGGCGGGTGGCTCGCGATCACGACGCTGAACGTCGCCTCGAGCATGGGACCCGTGATGGGTGCCGACTGGATCGGTCACTCGGGGCCCGGTGGAGTCGTGGGACTGGCCGTGATGATCGCCCTCGGGGTCCTGCTGGTCTACGTCTACGCCGAACTCGCCGAATCGGACCCCGCACCCGATAGCTTCCCGCCCGAACGCTGATGGCCGGAACCAGCGAGCCGATCGAGATCGAACCGAGCGAGCGCTTTCTCGCGGCCGCCGGCGAGTGGGGAGAGCGCCGAATGCTCGACGACGAGGAGGCGATCCGCGCGAAGGCAGAACAGGCGCTCTTGGAGATCGAACACCTCGTGTCGGGTGCCACCGAAGTCGAATTCGACGTCGAGGACGGAGTCGTGCGGTACGAACCGAGCGAGGAACTGGCGACGTTCCTCGACGAACAGGCGGCTCTCGCCGGAATCGAACGCGGACTGGTCCTCGAACTGTACGTGAACCTCT
The DNA here is from genome assembly GCF_003697815.1 of Halalkalicoccus subterraneus. Taxonomy (NCBI): domain Archaea; kingdom Methanobacteriati; phylum Methanobacteriota; class Halobacteria; order Halobacteriales; family Halalkalicoccaceae; genus Halalkalicoccus; species Halalkalicoccus subterraneus. Next base: position 52,555 of record NZ_RDQG01000008.1, read on the forward strand.
TCTCGCGGGTCTTCCTCGAGGAGTAGGGCCAGGGACAGGGTATAAGCCGATCGAGCGGCACTGTCGAGATATGACACACGAGATCGAGAAGACCGACCTGCGGACCCGCCCGACGATCGAGGAGATCGACGGCCACGAGACGTGGTCGCACACCGGCCCACACGTGATCAACACCGGCGTCGTCGACGGCGACGTCTCCTTCGACCTCGATCCCGAGGACCGCGAGGACGGAAACGAGGACTAATCGAGCTCCCACCCGGCCTTTTCGGCGGCCGTTTCGATGGGAACGAACTCCCAACCCGCCTCCTCTGCGATCCACTCCTCTCCTTTGCAGCCCAGCAGGGCCATTCGCTCGGCGAAGAACATCGACATCTCGGTGATCTCCGCGAGTCGTTCACTTGGCCCAGTACCGGTGCCGTTGAAGAAGTCCGCGTCGATCCCCTTGGAGCGCTGGAAGGTGGTAATGACGTGGGCGTCGACCTCGCCGACGATGCCGATCCAGTCGGCAAAGGTCGCGCCCGCGAGGACGGACGCCGGGTCCGCGAGGCGTTTCGCCGCCTCGTAGGTGACCGCCATCGTCATCTCGTCGGCCCCGCCACCGTGGGGGCCCGAGGCGTCCTCGGGGACCCCGCCCTCGCGGTCGCGCTCGGCGGCCGCCTCGCGCGCGGAGGTACCACCCGCCCCGCCCTGCTCCTCGGGGAGGCCGACCGGTTTGTCCCGGTTCTCGTGGGGAACGTGGGGCGTCGACGCGTCGGCGGGGTCCGGCTCCGAAACGGCCTCGCGCGCCGATCCGGTTGGAGGGCCGGAATCGCTTCCCGATTCGGAGACGGACCCCGACGCGGCGGAATCGCTCTCGGTCGCCACACCTTCCTCGTCGGGGTCGCCCTCACCGCGCCAGAACCAGTCGCCGCGGTTGGGCTGGGGTTCCTCGTCGGG